>NZ_PVUE01000043.1 GCF_003003235.1 Antricoccus suffuscus | reverse complement strand
TCCGTCGGTGAATTCAAGGGGTGGTCGCAACACGTTCTTGGTTTTCTAGGTCCTGGTTGAGGAGTTTAGTGAATACCTCGCGGGGAGTGTAGAAGCCGAGGCGTTTACGGGGCCGGTCGTTTAATTGTTCGGCGATGGCGTGGAGGTCGGTGCGGCTGTAGCGCGATAGGTCCTCGCCTTTGGGGAGGTATTCGCGTAGCAGCCCGTTCGTGTTTTCGTTACTGGGTCGTTGCTGGGGCTTATAGGGGTCGGCGAAGTAGACCCCGATCCCGGTGGCCTTGGTGAGTTGTTGGTGGTGAGACATTTCGGTGCCGCGGTCCCAGGTGAGGGTCTTAGCGAAGAACGCTGGTAGCGCCTCGAACTGCTCGATCGCGGCCGAGACCACCTGATCGGAGGCCCACCCGTCGGGGAGGTGTAGCAGACTCACGAACCCGGTGTGTCGTTCGACGATCGTGCCGACTGCGGAGTTAGACGCGGTCGATCCTTTGATCAGGTCGCCTTCGTGATGGCCCGGCACGGCGCGGCCGGCGACCTCGTCGGGGCGTTGGTGGATCGAGACCAGGTTCGGGATCCGGGTATCGGCGCTGGTATGCCTGCTGCCGCGGGTGCGGCGCCGGGTGCGTTTGGTACGTAGTGTCGCTTTCAGCTCGCGGGTCAGTTCCCCGCGTGGATACACGTAGATGCTCTGGTAGATCGACTCGGCGCTGATGCGCATCTGTTCCTCCTGCGGGTGGTCGATGAGTAACCGGCCGCTGATTTGTTCTGGTGAGAGTCGGACGTTCAGTTTCTGTTGTACGTACTCGCGGAGTCGTTGGTGCAGCGAGATTTTCGAGGGTTTCGCGCGACGCTGGTTGGTCCATGCCTGGTGGTGAGCGAACTCGGGTAGATACGTATCGAACGACTCGTGCCAGTGTCGGCGTAGTTCGCGGCTGATCGTGGAGGGGCTCCGTCCCAGACGCGAGGCGATTTGCCGGATCGAGACGCCCTGCTCGTGCAGACGCGCGATCTCCCGCCGTTCAAGGAGATTCAGATATCTCGAGTCGTATTCGCAGTCAGCTGGTCGACACATGTGCCCTAGCCTCTTGCGTATGCGGTACACCGTGCTCTCCGACACGCCGGTGCGGTCCACGATGTCTATCACTCGTTGCTCGTTCAGCAGGAGTCTGATCACTGCCTCACGCGCGTCTACCTCGATACCCATACCGGCCTCGATTCACGGTTTCAGGGTGTTGCGACAATCCCTTGACCGCACAGTC
>NZ_PVUE01000042.1 GCF_003003235.1 Antricoccus suffuscus | reverse complement strand
TGTGCTGTCTAGGTTGATGGGGGACACCGGTGTCTAGGTAGATATGGGACACGGTAACTGATGTAGTCGGCGGGTCAAGCGGCGATCAGCCGTGATCCTGATTTAGGGGTTGCCGTGTCGATATGTAGGTGGCCGAGGGGTTGCCCGTTGGGTTTGTAGACAGTGACGTGGTCACCGTCGGTGACGATAGTGAGCCGTTGCCTGGCGTAGAGTGCGCCGACTGTGATCGTGATCCCGGTGATCGTGATCCGCCCGGAGGAACTGGCTAAGAGTGTGCGCACGGTGGCGTCTTGCTGAATGGGTAGTTCACTGGGCCCGCCATGGAGGGGCTTGTCTTTCCATGCCTGTAGGGGTGGCTTGTTCCAAGCGCTGTGTCGCCGCTCGGTGTTGTAGTACTGCTGATACTGATCGCACAGGTCCTGCAGCTGGCGGCGGGTGCGTGGCGCGGTGGGTTGGTCGGCGAGCCATTCTTTGAAGGTGCGGTGGTGGCGTTCGACTTTCCCGCAGGTCTGCGGGTGATACGGCGAGGAATGGATCAGCCGCGCGCGGTGGCCGGTGCACGCGCGAGTGAACTGGCTGGTGCCTCCTTTGAGGAAGCGGGAGGTGAACGCGGGGCCGTTGTCCGACAATACGATCGCCGGCACGCCGTAATCGGTAAACGCGGCGCGGATCGCCGTGATCGCGCCGATCGAGGTCTCCGCGTCGGTGACGTGGGTCGCGACCAAGACGCGGGTGCAGTCATCGAGGACTTCGAACACGGTCGCCTTCTCGCCACCGAGCAGGCTGACTTCGGTGGCGTCGATTTGGTAGCAGTCCCGCGGGCGGGCGTAGGCGAAGCGGCGGTAGGAAGATTTCGGTCGTTTCTGCGGCTGCGCCTCGACGACGTTGTTGCGGGACAGGATCTTGTTGATCGTGGCCCGTGAGGGTATTCGCCAGCCTTTCTCGCTCCAGTGTTGTTCGGTAGCGACGCGGTCGAGGTGGTAGGCGATGTTGTCGGCACCGTTATCGCGGCGCAACTTGCGGCGTTGATCGAGTACGGCCTTCTCGACCTCGGGCGGGGTGTGGTGCGGGCAGTGCTCGGGCCGGTGGGACCGGGCCTGCCAGGCCCCTTCTTCGGTGATTCTCTTCTTGTGCCGGTAGGCGGTGCTACGCGGAATGTTGTTCAGTGCGCACCATCGTTTGAAGTCGCCGTCGAACGCGTCGACATCGTGATGGATCGAGGCGATGAGGGTGGCATCGAGCAGTTTCATGAGGGCATCCGTTCTGGGCATGGACCAAGTCCATACCTGTGATCGGGTGCCCCACATGCACTGCTAGCTCGTGTCTCATATCTGGGTGGACTTATCGTGTCTCACATCAACCGAGACTGGACA
>NZ_PVUE01000041.1 GCF_003003235.1 Antricoccus suffuscus | reverse complement strand
CGGAACCTGTCAACCTGTTTGGAGTCGTTCGTCGGTGATGGGGTGGTTGATTCCCACGCTCGCGAGTGGGGACTTCACCACTGGTGGATGGGTGAATCGTTCGGGGTGAGCGGTGTAGAGCTTGTTCATGGCCGCTACCCGCTGGTGGTGCACGGCGCGCCAGGTGTCGTGGTGGATATCGGCGGGGGTATGCCCCTCGAGGGCACTGTGGTGGTGATGATGGTTGTACCAGTCCACGAACCAGTCGGCCCAGCCGCGGGCCTGCTCGATGCTGGTGAAGTAGTCCGGGTAGGTCGGCGCGTACTTCGCGGTCTTGAACCATGACTCACTGAACGGGTTGTCGTTGCTGACGCGGGGACGGTTTTTCGAGACTTCGATCCCTAGGTCGCGGAATAAGCCGGTCAACGTGTTCGACGTCATCGCCGAGCCGCCGTCGGAGTGCACGATCCGGGGTCGCGCACCGTGTGCGGTGAACGCGTCTTGGAACATCTCGCGGGCGAGGTCATCATCTTCGTGGTCCTCGATCCGCCAGGCGGTGATCATCCGGGAGAACACGTCGATCACGACGTAGAACTGGTAGGTCACTTTGGTGTAGGGGCCCTTCAGGTGGGTGATGTCCCAGGACCAGGCTTGCAGGGGTGCGTCGGTCAGTAGTTGCGGGATAGCGGTGGCCCGGTGTTTACGGGTCCGCCGGACCGGTCGCTCAGGGGCCAGCCGGTCCCGCGCGATCCGGTACCAGGAGGACAGGGACGCGACCGGGTCACCGGCATCGAGTGCCTCGTAGAACGTGCAATACACCGACCATCCCACCGCGAACCCGTCGCGTAGTTTCGCGGTGATGGTGTCTTGTTCGCAGCTGGCGAGCCAGGACGGGGCGCGTCGCGTGGTATGCGCTACCGGCACCGCAACGGCGGGCCGGGGATGGGAACGGTAGTGCCACGTGGAGCGGGCCATCCCCGCGGTCGTTAACGCGGCCCGTTGCGATAATCCGGCCCCGATCAGTGCCGTGACGAGGGCCGCGGTCACCGCAGCGACACTGCCACCGCTGGCGTCCGCGGGCGCATCGGTCGTGCTCATAGCGGTCATGCTCACGGGCCCGGGGTCGGGTCCGGCGAGTGGTCGGGGGCGGCGGGTTTTCTGGTCGAGTTCTTGCCGTCGCCGGCGTGATGCAAGATCTCGATAGCTTTTCCCAGTGCATCGACCGCCCGAGACCGGACCGCGAGCTCGTCGTCTTTCGCGGCGAGTTGTTGCTGGTACTGCTTGTCTCGGGTGGCCAGTTCGCTCTTCAGGGCCTCGTTCTCATCAAGCAGTCGTTTCACGATCGCTGCCTCGTCCATGTTCACCACCGTTCCTCCTCGTGGGACTAGCCCGTATTCCAGTGTGTCGGCGAAGACCTGTTGACGCCACCGCGTGACCTGCCACCGGCTCAGCCCGCGTGTGGTGAGGAAGCGGGCTTTAGCGCCGTAAGGAAGCGCGAGGTATTCGTACACCACCGCACGTTGTTCTTCTGCGGTATAGAAACCTTCTAAGGGCAAGACAATCAACTCCATGGGAATGGGTGACTGACTCACAACCAGACTGACACGTAGGG
>NZ_PVUE01000040.1 GCF_003003235.1 Antricoccus suffuscus | reverse complement strand
CGTCGTCTGGAGGTCATCGCGATCAATGCCCCGGTGGTGGGGTGAGTGTAGACCGCGCGTAGCCACGCGTACGCCTTCACGCGTTCTTGGCGTTTATCGGCCCGCTTCCGGTCGCCGTCCGATGACGGACCGTCGGGCGGTTTGCCGGCTGGCGGCTTCTCGTCCGTTGGTGATTTCTCGTCCGTTGGTCTCTGATCGCCGGACGGTTTCTCGCCCGTAGGTCTCTGATCGCCGGGCGGTTTGTCGTCCGGTGGTCTGCGATTGCCTGGTGGAACCGTGTCGCCGGATGGATGCCCGCCCGGGTCATGGAATCGATCCGCCGCGCCGCGCGCGTTACTGTCCGCGTCGGCGTGCCGCCGACGCTCGGCCGCGTAGCGGCCGAGCCCAGCCGCAGGGTCGGCGTCCGTGTCGGTACCAGCCGCAGGGTCGGTGCCAGTATCGGCCGTCGTTCGTTGACGGCCGATCGCGTCGCGGATCAGGTCGCGGGCGGTGCCCGCGGGAATGGAGCCGTACCCGGGCAGGTACGCCGGTTCGGTCCCTCCGGCCAGCAGGGTCCGGTCGGTGATGACGAGCCGGATATCGACCGGGACCGGCTCCGTGACGCAGGCCTGTCCGGTGAGGCGTTCGATGAGGGTGTCGGCCATGATCTGTCCCCGGCTCCGCGGGTCCCCGCGCGCGATCAGACTGCTCGCGTGTTTATACAGCGCCCCGTACGCGGCGATGCCGTGCGTCATGGGTAGTAGCCCGGTCAAGTAGCTCATGCCGTCCGGCGCGGGGCGGAGGGTGACACGCCTGCCGCGGGCGGCTTTGCGGGCCCGTTCAGCCAGCGCAGCATTGTCTAACTGGAGGGCGTGTTTGTGCGCTTCGCCGGTGAACCGCCGGTTACCCCACCCGGTGACCGCGTCGGTGTCGGCGGCGAGGCGCCGGTCGACTTCGCGTTGGTCGGCTTCGCTCAGGCACGCGATTTCGCGGAGGATCAGGCTGGCCCGCCATTCCGACAGCCGGCCCAGTTCCAGGGCCCGCATGGTGTGCGGCAACACGCGTATCAGTGCGGTCGCGAGGCCGAGGTGCTGGCCGCCTTTGCGGGGCGCGTCGCGGCGGGCGGCGGCGATCTGTTCACCGATACCGCGCCCGAGACGCCGCCGCGGGGTGCCGGCGGCTGCTTGTTGGTCGCGTTGCGAGGCGTGGAAGGAGACTGCGAGTCGGGCTTGCGCGGCTGCGGCGGCGGCTTTGAGTTCTTCCAGGGCCCGGATCTGGTCGATCCGGGCCGCGTCATCGAGTGTGTCGTCGTGGGTGCCGGCGAGGCTTTCGCGGAACGTGCGCAACGCGATCAGGTCTGGTGCTCGGCCGGACGCGGCGGGCCCGAGTGGGGTCAGGACATCGTCCTGGTCCTCGCCCTCGGGTGCTGCTTCGGTGGTCTCGAGCATGTGTCTAGTCTAGTACTGGTGTACGACACGTCGCGATCCTCGAGACCGGCCTGTGGACAGACGCCAAGCCCGTCCGCGGGGCGGGCAGCCCGTGGCCCGGGACCAGACCGGCGTACGGGAGCGACCGACGGTGAGACATTCGTGACGGACGAGCGGACATTCGTGACGGACGGCCGGACATTCGCGACGGACGGCCAGACATTCGTGACGGACGGCGAGACATTCGTGACTGTGCGGTCAAGGGATTGTCGCAACACCCTGAAACCGTGAATCGAGGCCGGTATGGGTATCGAGGTAGACGCGCGTGAGGCAGTGATCAGAC
>NZ_PVUE01000039.1 GCF_003003235.1 Antricoccus suffuscus | reverse complement strand
ATCCACGAGCGCCGTGAGGCGCTGATCGATCGAGTGGAGGTGAGAGACCACCACCATTGCCCTGTCGTAGCAGGGTGATTGAAGCTAAGGGGCAGCCCGACCCGGGAGATGCCGGAAAGGGCGGCAAGCGGCCCCTCATGTAGTCGGGACGCGTCAGCACCGTCAGATGACGCGGGCCCGGCGAGCGAGACGAAGAGGTGTACGCGAGGAACCAGTATCTGAAGCCTCCTAACGCACCACCGGCTCGAACCTGACGGATCAGGGCCGGTCGCGGTGCGTGCCCGCCCACCAGGCGGGCAACTTCTCGGTCACCTGTGGATACCGCCCGAGAAGGCCACGGTGACGTACTACGGAGTAGCCGTGGCGATGCCGCGGGGGTAGAGCTGGACGCCTCCTTCGACAAGCGATCGATCAGTGAACACGGGAACCATCCCGGTCCCGCCACTAAAGGCAGGCAGCCAGCCAGCCCCAGTGGCTGGGTCCATCGTCGGCCGACCGGTCCGGGATGGGGCGGAGCCGTCGTAGTAGTCGCAGGAGTCACGACCTGCCGTGGAGTCCGGGAAAGCCGGTCACAGGGCAAAGGGCGGCAGCGAGATCAGCAAGAAAGGATGACTGTAATGCCCGAAGATACCGGGGTGAATGTCCCGGTCTGGTGGCCAAGCCTGGAAACGGCGGGGCCACAGGTACGGAAGATACAGACCAAACTGCACCAGTGGGCGACGACTGAACCTGGCCGCCGCTTTGATGACCTATTCAACCTGGTGTGTGACCCGGCGACGCTGATGGTGGCGTTCGCGCGGGTCGCGGGTAACGCTGGGGCCAACACGACCGGAGTGGACCGGATCAGTATCGGTCACGTCCGGGACCATGTTGGTCTGCAGGTGTTCTTGAACGATATCCGGGATCGGCTACGGGCACGAGAGTTCCGCCCGTTGCCGGTACGGGAACGGATGATCCCCAAATCCGGCGGAAAGTTTCGCCGACTGGGGATCCCGACCGTGACCGACAGGGTAGTTCAGGCAGCGCTGAAACTGGTGCTGGAACCCATTTTCGAGGCGGACTTTGTGCCGGTCTCGTACGGGTTCCGGCCCAACCGGCGTGCACACGATGCGATCGCCGAGATACAGGCATTCGGCACCCGCGGCTACCGCTGGGTACTGGATGCAGATATCGAGGCGTGTTTTGACCGGATCGACCACGCGGCCCTGATGGGCCGAGTGCGTGGCCGGGTCAAAGACAAGCGTGTGCTGGCCCTGGTAAAGGCGTTCTTGAAGGCTGGGATCCTCACCGAACTCGGCGACTATGAGAACACCGACACTGGCACCCCGCAAGGCGGGATCCTGTCACCGTTACTGGCCAATATCGCCTTGTCAGTGCTCGATGAGCACTTCGACAAGCAATGGCGAAGTTGGAGTAAGGAACACCGCGTGACCCGTCGACGTCGCGGACTGGGGACCTGGCGCATCGTGCGCTATGCGGACGACTTCGTCGTCTTGGTCAACGGCACCCGCGAAAACGTCGAACAGGCCCGCGAACAGGCCACCGCCGTGCTCGAACCGATGGGTCTACGCCTCTCAGAGGCAAAGACTCAGATCGTGCACATGCAGGACGGGTTCGACTTCCTCGGCTTCCGGATCACATGGATGCGTAAACGAGGAACGGACAAGTACTACGTCTATACGTTCATCGCGCACACGCCGGTGCGTGAACTGAAACGTAAGATCCGGGCACTAACCCGCAGGCTGTCAGGGCAGGAGTTCGGGGTCACGCTGATCCGGATCAACCAGATCCTGCGTGGCTGGGCGAACTACTTCCGACACGCGGTTGCTAAGCGGACCTTCAGCGGACTCGCTGCCATTGTCTGGCACCGCGTCGCGCGATGGGTAATGCACCGCCACCGCATGTCAAAGAAGGCCCTACGGCGTCGTTTCCACAGTCAACAAGGATGGAAACCACTCGTCCTGGACGGGGTCGCGTTATTCGATATCGCCTCGGTAACGGTAACCCGTTACCGCTGGCGCGGATACCGCATTCCCACTCCCTGGACGGTCATCAACACCACGGCATGACCTCGTGGAGAGCCCGGTGCGGTGAAAGTCGCACGCCGGGTTCGGAAGGCGGCCTGGGGAAACGGGCCCGGAGTAATTCAGGAACCGCGCCCCAGGCCGACCTAACCACGT
>NZ_PVUE01000038.1 GCF_003003235.1 Antricoccus suffuscus | reverse complement strand
GTGCGTCCGAACCTTGAGAACTCAACAGCGTACTTGAAAGTCAGTGCCAAATTATTTAACCCCTGGTGCTGGACCTGTTTTCTTGTTGTGCCTCCTGTGTGGGGTGTGGTGAGTGGTCTAGTTGATGGGATTCCTTTGGTATATATGCGATACGCCAGTATCGCGTACATGCCAGTATCAATATGGCCCGACACGCCTACTGCCGCGTAAACATTTTGTGTTTGGGTGGCGGGTGGTTGGTGGGGTTTCTTCATGTATGTCACTGAACCCGGCCCCTGTGGGGTTGGTTTGGTAATAATCATTCACGGAGAGTTTGATCCTGGCTCAGGACGAACGCTGGCGGCGTGCTTAACACATGCAAGTCGAACGATGACCCGGAGCTTGCTCTGGTGATTAGTGGCGAACGGGTGAGTAACACGTGGGCAACCTGCCCCTAGCTCTGGGATAACTGCGGGAAACTGTAGCTAATACCGGATGTGACACGAGACTGCATGGTCTTTGTGTGGAAAGATTTTTCGGCTAGGGATGGGCCCGCGGTCTATCAGCTTGTTGGTGGGGTAATGGCTCACCAAGGCGACGACGGATAACCGGCCTGAGAGGGCGACCGGTCACACTGGGACTGAGACACGGCCCAGACTCCTACGGGAGGCAGCAGTGGGGAATATTGCACAATGGGCGCAAGCCTGATGCAGCGACGCCGCGTGAGGGATGACGGCCTTCGGGTTGTAAACCTCTTTCAGTTCCGACGAAGCGAAAGTGACGGTAGGAGCAGAAGAAGCGCCGGCCAACTACGTGCCAGCAGCCGCGGTAATACGTAGGGCGCAAGCGTTGTCCGGAATTATTGGGCGTAAAGAGCTCGTAGGCGGTTTGTTACGTCGGCTGTGAAATCCCGAGGCTTAACCTCGGGCTTGCAGTCGATACGGGCAGACTAGAGTGGAGCAGGGGAGACTGGAATTCCTGGTGTAGCGGTGAAATGCGCAGATATCAGGAGGAACACCGATGGCGAAGGCAGGTCTCTGGGCTTTAACTGACGCTGAGGAGCGAAAGCGTGGGTAGCGAACAGGATTAGATACCCTGGTAGTCCACGCCGTAAACGGTGGGCGCTAGGTGTGGGGACCATTCCACGGTTTCCGTGCCGCAGCTAACGCATTAAGCGCCCCGCCTGGGGAGTACGGCCGCAAGGCTAAAACTCAAAGGAATTGACGGGGGCCCGCACAAGCGGCGGAGTATGTTGCTTAATTCGATGCAACGCGAAGAACCTTACCAAGGCTTGACATATACCGAAAACTCGTAGAGATACGGGGTCCGTAAGGGCGGTATACAGGTGGTGCATGGTTGTCGTCAGCTCGTGTCGTGAGATGTTGGGTTAAGTCCCGCAACGAGCGCAACCCTCGTTCTATGTTGCCAGCACGTTATGGTGGGGACTCATAGGAGACCGCCGGGGTCAACTCGGAGGAAGGTGGGGATGACGTCAAATCATCATGCCCCTTATGTCTTGGGCTGCAAACATACTACAATGGCCGGTACAAAGGGCTGCGATACCGCAAGGTGGAGCGAATCCCAAAAAGCCGGTCTCAGTTCGGATTGGGGTCTGCAACTCGACCCCATGAAGTCGGAGTCGCTAGTAATCGCAGATCAGCAACGCTGCGGTGAATACGTTCCCGGGCCTTGTACACACCGCCCGTCAAGTCACGAAAGTCGGTAACACCCGAAGCCGGTGGCCTAACCCCCTTGTGGGGAGGGAGCTGTCGAAGGTGGGACTGGCGATTGGGACTAAGTCGTAACAAGGTAGCCGTACCGGAAGGTGCGGCTGGATCACCTCCTTTCTAAGGAGCAACTGGCTCATTCACACGATGTGTGGGTGGGTCTAGAGCCATGTCGAGATGTTCATGCTCGAGTGGTGCTCATGGGTGGAACACTGACTAGTTCAAGTCTTCGCGCGTGATTGTCTAGTACGGCCTGTTTGTTGGGTGTGGAACGTGATCGTGGGTGGGGGTTTGTAGAGTACGCTGTTGGGTCCTGAGGGATCGGGCTGTTTGCACAGTCTGGTGACCTCTGCGCGGACCATTTCTTGCATCGAGCCGGTTGGTGGATGTGGGTGTGGGATCGCCCGTACGTTGAGAATTACACAGTGGACGCGAGCATCTTTGTGGCCAAGTTATTAAGGGCACACGGTGGATGCCTTGGCATCTGGAGCCGATGAAGGACGTAGGAGGCTGCGATAAGCCTCGGGGAGCTGTCAACCGAGCTGTGATCCGAGGATTTCCGAATGGGGAAACCCAGCAGGAGTCATGTCCTGTTACCCGCGCCTGAACACATAGGGCGCCCGGGAGGGAACGTGGGGAAGTGAAACATCTCAGTACCCACAGGAGGAGAAAGCAAAAGCGATTCCGTGAGTAGTGGCGAGCGAAACCGGAACAGGCTAAACCCGTTACGCGTGAGAGCCGGCAGGCGTTGCGTAGTGGGGGTCGTGGGACCGTTCAGTTGTTTCTGCCGAGACGACAGGGAGTAAGAAAACGTCATGGTTAGAGGAAAGTGTGTGGAGCGCACTGGCATAGAGGGTGAGACCCCCGTACTTGAAAACCTGGTGTCTTCCGAATGGGATCCCAAGTAGCAGCGAGCCCGTGAAATTCGCTGTGAATCTGCCGGGACCACCCGGTAAGCCTAAATACTCCCAGATGACCGATAGCGGACAAGTACCGTGAGGGAATGGTGAAAAGTACCCCGGGAGGGGAGTGAAATAGTACCTGAAACCGTGTGCCTACAAGCCGTTGGAGCGTCGCTGCACCCCTTTTGGGGTGTGGTCGTGACAGCGTGCCTTTTGAAGAATGAGCCTGCGAGTTAGTGGTGTGTGGCGAGGTTAACCCGTGAGGGGCAGCCGTAGCGAAAGCGAGTCCGAATAGGGCGTTATAGTCGCATGCTCTAGACCCGAAGCCGAGTGATCTAGCCATGGGCAGGTTGAAGCGTCGGTAAGACGACGTGGAGGACCGAACCCACTTAGGTTGAAAACTGAGGGGATGACCTGTGGTTAGGGGTGAAAGGCCAATCAAACTCGGTGATAGCTGGTTCTCCCCGAAATGCATTTAGGTGCAGCGTCACGTGTTTCTTGCCGGAGGTAGAGCTACTGGATGGCCTAGGGGGCTCAACAGCTTACCGAAGTCAACCAAACTCCGAATGCCGGTAAGTGAGAACGTGGCAGTGAGACTGCGGGGGATAAGCTTCGTAGTCGAGAGGGAAACAGCCCAGATCTTCAGCTAAGGTCCCTAAGCGTGTACTAAGTGGAAAAGGATGTGAAGTTGCATAGACAACCAGGAGGTTGGCTTAGAAGCAGCCACCCTTTAAAGAGTGCGTAATAGCTCACTGGTCAAGTGATTTTGCGCCGACAATGTAGCGGGGCTCAAGTACACCACCGAAGCTAAGGCATTCACGCATGTTCCTGTCATCCTTGTGGTGGCCAGGTGTGTGGATGGGTAGGGGAGCGTCGTGTGGCGAGAGAAGCGGCGGGGTGACCCAGTCGTGGACGCCACACGAGTGAGAATGCAGGCATGAGTAGCGAAAGCGGAGTGAGAAACTCCGCCGCCGGATGACCAAGGGTTCCTGGGCTAGGCTAATCCGCCCAGGGTAAGTCGGGACCTAAGGCGAGGCCGACAGGCGTAGTCGATGGACAACGGGTTGATATTCCCGTACCCGCGAAAGAACGCCCATGCTGAGTGAGGGGATGCTAAACGCCCGAACTACGTGATGTCCTTCGGGACGGATCTGTGGGGAGCGCGTGAACCGATCCTTTAGTAGGCAAGCGATGGGGTGACACAGGAAGGTAGTCCTACCGGTCAGTGGTAATACCGGAGTAAGGCGAAGCGTGGGTGTAGGTAAATCCGCACCGTTTACACGTGAGAACCGATGCATAGCCGAATGAGGCGAATTGGATGATCCTATGCTGTCGAGAAAAGCCTCTAGCGAGTTCTTAGCGGCCCGTACCCCAAACCAACTCAGGTGGTCAGGTAGAGAATACTAAGGCGATCGAGATAACTAAAGTTAAGGAACTCGGCAAAATGCCCCCGTAACTTCGGGAGAAGGGGGGCCATGTCGCGTGAACACCCTTGCGGTGGGAGCGTGGTGTGGCCGCAGAGACCAGCGAGAAGCGACTGTTTACTAAAAACACAGGTCCGTGCGAAGTCGTAAGACGATGTATACGGACTGACGCCTGCCCGGTGCTGGAAGGTTAAGAGGACGGGTTAGCCCTTTGGGGCGAAGCTCAGAATTTAAGCCCCAGTAAACGGCGGTGGTAACTATAACCATCCTAAGGTAGCGAAATTCCTTGTCGGGTAAGTTCCGACCTGCACGAATGGCGTAACGACTTCTTGACTGTCTCAACTTTAGACTCGGCGAAATTGCACTACGAGTAAAGATGCTCGTTACGCGCGGCAGGACGGAAAGACCCCGGGACCTTTACTATAGTTTGATATTGGTGTTCGGTTTGGATTGTGTAGGATAGGTGGGAGACGTTGATGCGGGCACGCCAGTGTTCGTGGAGTCGTTGTTGAAATACCACTCTGTTCAAATTGGATGTCTAACCTCGGTCCGTGATCCGGATCAGGGACAGTGTCAGATGGGTAGTTTAACTGGGGCGGTTGCCTCCTAAAATGTAACGGAGGCGCCCAAAGGTTCCCTCAGCCTGGTTGGTAATCAGGTGTTGAGTGTAAGTGCACAAGGGAGCTTGACTGCGAGACAGACATGTCGAGCAGGAGCGAAAGCTGGGACTAGTGACCCGGCACCGGCTAGTGGAAGCGGTGTCGCTCAACGGATAAAAGGTACCCCGGGGATAACAGGCTGATCTTCCCCAAGAGTCCATATCGACGGGATGGTTTGGCACCTCGATGTCGGCTCGTCGCATCCTGGGGGTGGAGTCGCTCCCAAGGGTTGGGCTGTTCGCCCATTAAAGCGGCACGCGAGCTGGGTTTAGAACGTCGTGAGACAGTTCGGTCCCTATCCGCCGCGCGCGTAGGAGTCTTGAGAAGGGCTGTCCCTAGTACGAGAGGACCGGGACGGACGAACCTCTGGTGTGCCAGTTGTTCCGCCAGGAGCATGGCTGGTTGGCTACGTTCGGTACGGATAACCGCTGAAAGCATCTAAGCGGGAAGCCGGCTTCAAGATGAGGGCTCCCACAGGGTTGACCTGGTAAGGATCCCAGTAGACGACTGGGTTGATAGGCCGGAGGTGGAAGTGTAGTGATACATGGAGCTGACCGGTACTAATAGTCCGAGGACTTGACCATAAAGAATGACTTCTGTTTTTTTGTGCATTGACATGCTGTTTAGTGTGGTAGTGCCCGCGTCCACTGTGTAGTTCTCGATATACGGTCGAGGACCGCCCCCTCCGGTAGTGTTGGGGGGCTGGTTCTGCGTGTGTCTGTAGAGTTACGGCGGCCATAGCGAGAGGGAAACGCCCGGTTCCATTCCGAACCCGGTAGCTAAGCCTTTCAGCGCCGATGGTACTGCATGGGTGACTGTGTGGGAGAGTAGGACGCCGCCGGACATAATTTCCC
>NZ_PVUE01000037.1 GCF_003003235.1 Antricoccus suffuscus | reverse complement strand
TTCCATTCCGAACCCGGTAGCTAAGCCTTTCAGCGCCGATGGTACTGCATGGGTGACTGTGTGGGAGAGTAGGACGCCGCCGGACATAATTTCCCAATAGGGGCCACCGCAAGGTGGCCCCTATTGCTATTTCTGGTGCTTTTACTGCCTAGAGGTAACCGCGTTGGCGGGCGATAGCGGCGGCCTCGGTGCGGCTAGCAGCCCCGAGTTTGGCCAGGATCTTCGACACATGCACGCTGGCCGTCTTATCGCTGATGAACAGTTCCTTGCCGATCTGCCGGTTGGTCCGTCCCTTCGCAAGCAGCGACAGGACATCGTGTTCGCGGGCGGTCAAGAGCGAGTCGCGGGTGTCTGCCGCGCCGGCGGAGCGCAGCCGCGCCCGTCTGGCGATCGCATCGAGCGCACTGACCAGCGGCCGCGCGTTGAGTCGCTGAGCGGTTTCGCGCGCAGATTTGATGTGCTGGTCGGCCTCGTGACGCTCACCGGCCGCGATCAGCGCCTCGGCCAGCCGCCACTCGCAGCGCGCCCGCTCGTAGACATCGCCATAGTCGAACGACTCTAGGGCGTGCCGCCAGGAAGAGACGGAGTCGACGGCGTCGAGTCGGGAGTACTCAGCGTCCGCGCGCGCGACCCATGCACGCGCCTCGGGCCCGACCGCGTAGGCGCCATCGAGGTGGGGCGAGGAGGCACCGCTCAGATGATGTCGCATTGTCTGGCGTGCCGATTCGATCAGTTTGTCTGCTGTCGCTCGCCATCGCTTCATGCCCGCGGCGTTGTCCATGATCCGCTCGCGCTCGAACTGGTCGGCCGCGGCGGTTAACGCCAGTGCCGACAGTCGTACGCCGACCAAGTAATTAGGGCGCAGTACGACGTCGAGCACGGCCTTGATGCGCTCGTACCACTCGATGGCCGCTACCGCGTCCGCCGCCCACGTTGCCTGGTCGATCGCCGCCGGGCCGGCATTGATGGCTGCGTCAATCGACCATAGAACCGTGCGCGCATTGGGGGACTGTGCCTGCTGGAGGAGTTCGGCGGGGGTCGTGCTGAAGATCCTCGCGAGCTCATCGTCGATGCTGACCCCACGAGCGACGTCGACCTGAAGGCCGAGTGCGCGCACGTGCAACGGCTGGTCTCGCTCGGCGCACATCGCGTCCCAGTCGCCAGAGACGTGTTGGGCAAGCGACTGGATAAGCAGCATCTGGGTGGGGTAGGGGCTCGCCGACATGCCAGTCTCGTGTGCCCGGACGATACCGGCTGCGGTCCACAGAAGTGCCGATTCCATGTCGCCGCCTTCGTAACGCCCAATGGCGAGGTTGAAGATCGTGCGCAGCTCGACGGCGACGTTGCCCGAACGGCGGGCCAGCTCGAGGGCGTAAGTGAGTTGGGCGAGCCCGTCATCGGTGTCACGGCCAACCGGAGCGAGGCACAGTAGCGACACGATGAGATCCGACTGCGCGTCGAGGATCCCGAGTGACTCGGCCGCCCTTAGGCCCTCCTGTCCGGCCTTCAGCGCCTCTTGCTCGGCGCCGACATAATGTGCGGTCAACACGTGCGTCGCGGCGGCCCATACCCGAGTCGCGCTCGGCGGTGTTGCCGGGATGAGCTCAAGCGCGGCCTTGCTCTGCTCGTACGCCGCTTGGTCGCGGTCAACCTGAACGAGGTTCTTCGCCAGCGTGTAACGGATCTGGGCGGTGAGGTCGGCGTCGGTCGCCGCTGTAGCCTTGTCGAGCGCGGCCCGTGTCAACGCGACCGCACGGTTGGCGTCGCCGCATTCGGTCGCGGCGTTGGAGGCTCTCAGCAGTACGACGATGTCGCTGTGCCCGACGCGCGCCTCGGCGTCGGGGACCGCGGACCAAATCTCCAGGACCGTCTCGAGATGATGCAGCACCTCTCCAGGCGCCCCAACGTGGGCGGCGTGGTCGGCCGCCTCCAGTGACGCGGTGAGGGCATCCGGCAAGTCATGACTAGCAAGGTAGTGATGCGCGCGGGCGGCAGCCGATCGAGCTGGATCGGCATCGGCGCTCAGTAGTTCGGCGTACACAGCATGGACTCGCGCGCGTTCGCCTGGCAGCAGGTCGCCGTACGACGCCTCCTGCAAAAGCGCATGGCGGAAAGTGTAGGCCTGCCCGTCGCCTGCGGGTTCAAGGATGTAGTTGCCAATCGCATCGCGAAGTCCCGCGTCCAGCTGGTCAGTCGGCAGGGATACCGCGTCGCGTAACAACGAGTGTTCGACGCGTCGGCCCGCGACCGATGCGACTCGGATGACCTGCTGGCCCTCGGGAGTGAGCTGTTCGAACCGGGTGACCAACAAGTCGGCCAGAGCGCTTGGAAGTCCGTTGTGTATGGACGCGTCGTCGGGGCGCTCGAGGGCAGCGGCCAGCAGTTCCTCTGCGTAGAAAGGATTCCCCTCCGACTGTTGGACGATGCGGCGTACGACTGGCGCGGGCATCGTGTGTGGCTGCAGTGCCCGGATCAGCCGGCTAACGCTTGGGTCGGGCAGCGGATCGAGCTGCATACGTTCGACGGCGGGCAGCCGGACCAGCTCGCCTAGTGTCGCGCGCAGCGGGTGCCGGCGGTGCAGGTCATCTGAGCGGTACGACGCAACAACCGCGATGTGTTCGTCTCGGATGCGGCTCAGCAGGAATCGCAGCAACTCGCGGGTCGACTGGTCCGCCCAGTGCAAGTCTTCGATGACGAGCAGTAGCGGCCGCTTGCGGGAGATCGCAGCGCACAGCGCGATGACCGCGTCAAACAGCTGTAGCCGGCTGGTCTGGTCCAGACCCGGTCCGCCGCCCCTCAGTAGTCGGCGAACGACCTGGTGCTCGGCGAAGACGTCGTCGTGGTCGCCGCTGTCTGCCAACGAGTTGAGTAGGTCGCTGAAGGGGAGGTAGGGCATGCCCACTTCTCCCACATCCATGCAGTAGCCGTATGCCACGACAAACTCATGGTTACGGGCCTTCTCGGTGACCTCGCGCAGCACGCGGGTCTTGCCGACGCCGGCGTCGCCGGCCAGCAGCACCGCCGTGGCCTCGCCGGCAGCCGCACGTTCGAGCGCGGACATGAGCCTGGCCACCTCGGTAGCGCGGCCCACGATCGGTATGTCAGAACCCCATCTCGGCACGTCCACCATCGTGACACGTCCAGGTGACACTTCTCGAGGCACGCCGCGCTCGTGGATCCTGCGGCCGGGGTAGCTAACGCAGGATCCACGAGTAGCTTGGCACGACGTACAGCGCCGTGCGTACCGTCGAACTGGGAATGTTCAGACTCGGCCGCGTGGCGGGAGCGGGCTCGCCCGAGCGGCGTCGCCCGCTGCGACGCCGCAGCCTGGACCACCTGCCGCGTGAACGAGCGACCTGGGACCGGCGGTACGCCGACTCCTGCGCCAATGACTCTGTTTGCATCGGGATCATGATGATGTCCTTCCTTCCTCTTCGGACGACCTTCACGTTCGTCGTAAGAGGGGCATGGAGCATCAGGCAAACGCCGTATTCGCCGGCGGGAGTTGTTCGGGATGACTAAGACAGTCACCGCAGCGGGTACGAAATCGGCGCTTCGGGCACGAAAGGTCGTGCCCGAAGCGCCGTCTCGGTGCGCTGAACGTCAGTGGCTAGATCAGCCCGTGTGCCAGCATCGCGTCGGCGACCTTGACGAAACCGGCGATGTTGGCGCCGAGGACATAGTCGCCCGGAGCGCCGTACTCCTGCGCGGTCTCGAAGCAGGTGGCGTGGATGTCGACCATGATCGACTTGAGCCGGTTTTCCGAGTGCTCGAAGGTCCACGAATCGCGCGAGGCATTCTGCTGCATCTCAAGCGCCGAGGTGGCCACACCGCCAGCGTTGGCGGCCTTACCGGGGGCGAAGGCGACCTTGGCGTCTTGGAAGACGTGCACCGCAGCCGGCGTACAGGGCATGTTGGCCCCTTCTGCGACGGCGACACAACCGTTCTGCACCAGGGTCGTCGCGGCAGTCTCGTCCAGCTCGTTCTGGGTCGCGCTGGGCAGCGCGACATCGCACGGCACATCCCAGATCGAGCCGTCGGCCACATAGCGGGCGCGCTTCTGGCTCTCGACATACTCGGAGATTCGTCCGCGACGAACCTCTTTGATGTCCTTGACCAGGTCGAGGTTAAGGCCACGCTCGTCAACGACATAGCCGTTGGAGTCCGACATGCTAACCACGCGTCCGCCGAGTTCGATGACTTTTTCGGCCGCGTAGATCGCGACGTTGCCCGAACCGGAGATCGTCACGGCCTTGCCGTCGAAGGACTCGCCCGTGGTGGCGAGCATTTCCTCGGTGAAGAAGACCGAGCCGTAACCGGTGGCCTCGGTGCGGACGCGCGCGCCACCCCAGGTCAGTCCTTTGCCGGTGAGTACGCCGGACTCGTAGCGGTTAGTGATGCGCTTGTACTGACCGAACAGGTAGCCGATCTCGCGGCCACCGACACCGATATCACCGGCCGGTACGTCGGTGTATTCACCGAGGTGGCGGTAGAGCTCGGTCATGAAGGACTGGCAGAACCGCATGATCTCGTGGTCGGAGCGACCCTTGGGATCGAAATCGGATCCGCCCTTGCCGCCGCCGATGGGCATGCCGGTGAGCGCGTTTTTGAAGATCTGCTCGAACCCGAGGAACTTGACGATGCCGAGGTAGACCGACGGGTGGAAACGCAAACCGCCCTTATATGGGCCAAGCGCCGAGTTGAACTCGACCCGAAAGCCGCGGTTGATCTTGATCTGACCCTGGTCGGTCATCCACGGAACGCGGAAGATGATCTGCCGCTCGGGCTCGCAGACCCGCTCGATAATGCACGCCTCGGCGTACTCAGGATGTTTGTCCAGGACCGGACCGAGACTGGAGATGACCTCTCGGACAGCCTGATGGAACTCAGTCTCGCCCTGGTTGCGTGATACAACCTGTTCGTAAATTCGCTCGACCGCTTCGTTTCCGGTCGCGTCAAGTTTGGTCGCCATGCGGCACACCTTTCGTTCGTGTGGCTGATCGTCGAACCGTGCCGGACATCAGCCATGTTGCTGATACCGCAGCTCGCGCTCGGGCAAGACAGCGTTTGTCACGTCAACCGGGAGTCGCATTTGTGCCTGCGCTTCGCTACACGTTGCGCAGTCCCGTCCCAACCGTTTATCGGTTTGACGCCCACCGGCGTACCGGCGTTTTCTGAACCGTAGGTAAATTCTGCCCGATGGTCGAGGTCACAACTGCACCGAGGTCACTAAATGGGCAATTCGCGACATATCTGCCGCCGCCCGGAGCAAATGCGAGATCGGTATTGGACGCACACGGCCCGGCGTGGGAACGCGAGGGAAACCGATGATTCGACTTACCGTAGAGGGGTGGAGCCGCAGTTTGTGGGTGGTTTGTCCGCCAAATCGTGCCCCGCCTTTCGGGCTCGTAGTGAGGGCACTATCCTTTCGAGAGATGATGTGAACTCCGCACCTAGAGTTGGCGTCTTCTTTGTTTGTGTAAGAAGTCAGAAACACCAGAACGACTCGGCGTGATCCACGCCGACTCCAATGGTCTTCAGGAGGATGACTGTGACCATCGCGCCTGCACCGGTCGTGGCTACGCCGACCCCACCGCGGGTTACTAAAAAGGGCTCGATGTTCGGGAAGGTCCTTCGCACTACCGACCACAAGGTCATCGGGACGATGTATCTCGTCACGGCGTTCTCCTTCTTCCTCATCGGCGGCTTGATGGCGATGATGATGCGCGCCGAGCTAGCCCGCCCCGGCTACCAGTACCTGTCGCCGGAGCAGTACAACCAGCTGTTCACCATGCACGGCACGATCATGCTGCTGATGTTCGCGACGCCACTGTTCTTCGCATTCGGCAACCTCGTGCTGCCCTTACAGATCGGCGCACCAGACGTCGCCTTCCCGCGGCTCAACGCGTTCTCGTTCTGGTTGTTCCTGCTCGGCTCGCTGACCAACGTCTCGGGCTTCCTGACCCCGGGCGGCGCCCCTGACTTCGGCTGGTTTGCGTACACGCCACTGTCCAACGCCGTGAACACCCCCGGGGTTGGAGCGGATCTGTGGATCATCGGCCTAGGTATTTCGGGTCTCGGCACGATCCTCGGCGCGGTCAACTTCATCACCACCATCGTGTGCATGCGCGCACCCGGCATGACGATGTTCCGGATGCCGATCTTCACCTGGAACGCGCTGATTACCGCGATCTTGATCTTGTTTGCCTTCCCGATCCTCACCGCGGCGCTGTTGGTGCTGCTGGCCGACCGGCAACTCGGGGCGCAGGTGTTCGAGGCCGAAAATGGCGGGTCGATCCTGTGGCAGCACCTGTTCTGGTTCTTCGGGCATCCGGAGGTCTATATCGTCGCCTTGCCCTTCTTCGGCATAGTCTCGGAAATTTTCCCGGTATTCAGCCGCAAGCCGCTATTCGGTTACAAGGGCCTCATCTTCGCCACGGTCTCCATCGCGGTCCTGTCCGTGACGGTGTGGGCGCACCACATGTTCGCCACCGGCGCGGTGCTGCTGCCGTTCTTCTCCTTCATGACGTTCTTGATCGCCGTACCGACCGGACTGAAGTTCTTTACCTGGATCGGCACGATGTGGCGAGGGCAGTTGACCTTCGAAACCCCGATGATGTTCAGCATCGGGTTCATCATCACGTTCTTGTTCGGTGGGCTGACCGGCGTCATGCTCGCGTCGCCGCCGATCGACTTCCACGTCTCGGACACCTACTTCGTGGTCGCGCACTTCCATTACGTCCTCTACGGCACGATCGCGTTCGCATCGTTCGCCGGCGTGTATTTCTGGTTCCCGAAGTTCACCGGCCGGTTCATGAACGAGAAGCTCGGCAAGCTGCACTTCTGGCTGACCTTCATCGGT
>NZ_PVUE01000036.1 GCF_003003235.1 Antricoccus suffuscus | reverse complement strand
GCGGCGAAGGCGATGGACGTGCTTGGTAACAAGGAAGCACGCGTGTGGGTGTCGATGGTGAAGGCCATGGTGCCGGAGAAGGCCTGCCAGATCATCGATCAGGCGATCCAGATCCACGGCGCGACCGGCATCTCCCAGTGGTCCCCGCTATCGGGCCTCTACACCGACGTCCGCCACCTGCGGTTCGCCGACGGACCGGACGAAGTCCACCACATGGTCGTCGGACGGCACGAACTCGCACAGCACTAGTAACCCAACAAAGGAGCCCCGGCCAGACTGGTCGGGGCTCCTTTGCGTTGCGGCTACACTCGCGAAATGGAGACCACTGAGCGCACGATTGAAGCCAACGGGATCGCCTTCTCCGTCATCGAAGCCGGCGACGGGCCACTCGCGCTCCTACTCCATGGATTTCCCGACCACAACCGATCTTGGATACCGCTGATCACGTCGCTCGCCGACGCCGGATGGCACGCCGTCGCTCCTGCAATGCGCGGATACTCGCCCACCGGACCCGCACCAGACGGCTGCTACCAGGCGTGGGCGCTCGGCAGCGATGCGGTGGCGCTGATCGAAGCGCTCGGTCACGACAGCGCCGTACTCATCGGCCACGACTGGGGCGCGTCCGCGGCGTACGCCGCGACCAGACAAGCACCTGAGCGTGTCAGCAAACTTGTCACCATGTCGGTCCCGCACGGCCCGCAACTCGGCAAGTCGTTCGTCACGAACGCTGAGCAGCAGCGCCGCAGCTGGTACATGTTCTTCTTCCAGATGCCGTTCGCCGAGCTCGCCGTCCAGCACGAAGACTTCGTATTCATCGACCGGCTTTGGGCAGAATGGTCCCCGGGGTACGACGCACCGGCCGCCGAGCGCGCCGCTTTAAAGCACATGTTCGCCGGCGACGGAGTCCTGACAAATACGCTGGCCTACTACCGTCAGACCTTCTCCCCCACGCCCGACCATCCCGAATGGGCTGCCCGGCAGGCAGAATCGGCCGGCCCGATCACGGTCCCAACGCTCTACCTGCATGGCGCCGACGACGGCTGCATCGGACCCGAGGTCAGCGAAGGGATGGACGCATCGTTCCCGGCCGGTCTACGTCGCATCGTCGTGCCCAACGCGGGACATTTCCTGCAAGTAGAACAACCAGAGGTCGTCGCCGAGCACGTGACAGCGTTTCTCGGCGCGCCCTGATCTAGCTACAAGCCGCCAAGGCCCCAGCCGACCTCGGAGGTGAAGGAGTCGTAGAACTCGACGGTGTAAGCGCTCTCGGGGTCGCTACGCACCCGCCGGTCGAGTTCGTGCGCGTCGTCTCCAACGAGGATCCGCCACTGATCCGCGCGTACGCCGTCGAGAATGATGCGCGCTGCCTGAGCCGCGGTTGTGGGCGCCTTCTCGGCAAAGTGCCGCGCCTGTTCATCGACGAACTGCTGGATGTCGTCATCGGAGAGACGATCGACGTCGACACCCGCCGTGGCCATGCGTGCCCGCGCCCCCGCCAATTCGACAGCGGACAGCTGGTCGGACGAATTACCGGTGAAGATCTTGCGCGAGTTAGCGACGATCCCGGTCCCTATATGTCCGGGCATCACCACTGCACAGGTGACGTGCGGCGCGTTGTTGCGTAGATCCGTGATGAGCGCTTCGGTGAAGCCCTTGACGGCGAACTTCGCGGCCGAGTACGACGTGTGCGGTGAACGCGGCCCGAGACTGGCCCAGAATCCATTGACACTCGAGGTATTGACGATCCGCGCCTGGTCGGCGGCCACCAACAGCGGGAGAAATGTACGTACGCCGAGGTAGACGCCGCCCCAGTCGATATTGAAGGTCCGTTCCCACGTCGCCCGATCGTCCGTGAAAAAGCTACCACCGCCACCGATACCGGCATTGTTGAAGAGCAGATGAATGTGGTCGGTCTGATGTTGCGCGCGGATGTCGGCGGCCGCTCCAATCAGCTGCTGCTCGTCCGCGACGTCCACGACGTGTGTAGTCAGACGTACGCCGTCCGCGACCGCGGTTGCCTTGGTGTCTGCAAGACCCGATTCCGAGATATCGATTGC
This sequence comes from Antricoccus suffuscus, assembly GCF_003003235.1. Classification (NCBI taxonomy): domain Bacteria; kingdom Bacillati; phylum Actinomycetota; class Actinomycetes; order Geodermatophilales; family Antricoccaceae; genus Antricoccus; species Antricoccus suffuscus. Next base: position 12,208 of record NZ_PVUE01000036.1, on the reverse strand, counting down.
GGCGACGTGCGCGCCGGATGCCATTAACTGATGTACCAACTGCCGGCCCATGCCATCTCCGGCACCGGTAACGACCGCAATCCGACCTGCTAGCTCCATATTCCGCCTCCAGCTGTTGTGCGTTATGAACCTTTTGCGAAAGGTAGCAGCCCGAACAGCACCGTGGCGAGGGTCGCGCTCAACGTGACGTCAGGAGCTGAACGCCTCGTCCACGACCTCAGCGGTTGAAACATCCTTGAACGCCGTCCCATATGCCTGCTCAAAGGCGACGAACATGTCATCAAGCGGAAGATCGGTGAAATCGCCGTGGTAGTTGACGTACTCCATGTGCCGGTTGCCTGATTCGTCGTATCCGTGCATCAGCGCGTCGTCGTGTCCGTTGAACTCGAGGACCTTCGTCCCGAAGCGCTCGCATAGTTCCCTGTTGAACGCCGAGCTGGCTTTACGCCAGGCGCCGTCGATCCAGATCACCGAATAGCCATGGTAGACAAACAGATCAGTGCCCATCTTTTCCAACAGTTTGGCGCTCTGCAGGTGGTTGCGTACGTCGGCAAAACCCAGCCCGGCAGGGATTCCGGCGGATCGGCACAATGCGGTGAGAAGGACAGACTTCGGAACGCACCAGTTAGATTTGCTTTTCAACACGGTGCTTGCGCGAAAGTCCGCCGGATCGTAGGACACGTTGTAGGGGTCGTAACGCCAGCCGTCCCGCACCGCGTTGAACAGCGCCACCGCCTTCTCCCGGCTCGAGCCGGCTCCTGCCTCGTTGATCACCGCGGCGGCGTACTCGACGACTTCTGGCGCATCCGAGTCGACAAACCACGTGGGCGAAGTGCACGCCTGTTGCGGCGGCGTGGCAAGCGGGTGAACGACGATCTGCTGTGTCATGGCCCCATTCTTGCACCGTTTCGTGACGCTTTGCAGACCTGAGCCCGGATGCGAGCCCGGCCATTGTTTAGCATCACTAAGTACACCCCCGAGGATGGAGACCTGCACATGTCAATCTCGCCCTCGACCCCGATCATCGTCGGTGTCGGCCAGTTCACCGAACGCATCGGCTCGCCGGAGTACGCCGCCCTGTCGTCCGCGGACATCGCGGCGCGCGCGGCGGAACGCGCTTTCGCCGACGCGAAGTCACTTGACTCGCTGGGCCAGCACGTCGACGCCATCGCGACCACCCGCACGTTCGAAGACTCGACGCCGAGACGAGCGCAGCCGTTCGGCAAGACCGACAATTTTCCCCGTTCCGTGGCGAGTCGACTCGGCATCGCCCCGCGCGTCGCGGTCTTGGAGAAGGCGGGCGGCAATACCCCGCAGCAGCTCGTGACCGAGTTCGCGGAACGACTCTCCACCGGAGAGTTCCGGATGGTGCTGCTCGCTGGCGGGGAGAACATCTCCACAGCGCGCTGGCTTCAGAAGTCCGGGGAGAGCGCCGACTGGTCCGAGACCGTCGAAGGTAGCGTCGAGAACCGCGGCATGGGCATGACCGGACTGGCGTACCGCTACAACATGAGTCACGGCGTGGTCGGCGCGCCGCCAAGTTACGCGCTGTGCGAGACCGCGCGCCGCGGACGACTCGGCCAGGCACCCGATGAGTACCTCGCTGAGATGGGGCGGCTGTTCGCGCCGTTCACCGAGGTCGCGGCCGCGAACCCGTATTCGTCGTCGGACGTCACCGCAAGTACGCCGAACGAGCTCACCACTGTTGGCGAGCGCAACCGGATGATCGCCTCGCCGTACCCGCTGCGCCTTGTCGCACGAGATCAGGTCAACCAGGGCGCGGCCGTCGTACTCACGACAGTGGGCACCGCACGCGAACTGGGTATCGCCGAAAGTCAGTGGATCTATCTGCACGGCCACGCTGCCGTTGCCGAACGCGAGCTTATGCAGCGACAGGACCTCGGCCGCTACCCCGCCGCCGTGCTTGCTTGCGAGGAAGCGCTGCGGCAGAGCGGGATCACCATCGATGAGGTGACCTACTTCGACTTCTACAGCTGCTTCCCGGTCGCCGTGTCCAGCGTCGCTATCGACGGCCTGGGGCTGAGCGCCGACGACCCGCGCGGGCTTACGCTCACCGGTGGCCTTCCGTACTTCGGTGGCCCCGGCAACAACTACTCGATGCACGCGATCTGCACGGCCGTCGAGCGGACGAGGCAGGACCCCGGGTCGTATGGGTTCGTCGGCGCGAACGGCGGCTACCTGTCGAAGTACGCCGTAGGCATCTACTCCAGCAAACCGGCCGAGTTCGTCGCCTCCGACAATGCGCGCCTTCAGAAAGTGGTCGACGGCTGGGATGCGCCCGCACGGGAGGAGAGGCCGGACGGCTGGGCCACCATCGAGACCTACACGGTCGTGTACTCCAAAACAGGGCCGGACTTCGCGGTGGTGGTCGGCCGGACCGCCGGCGGGAATCGGTTCCTTGCCCGGACCGACGCGGGTGACAGTGACACCGTTGCGCAGGTCGTCGCCGACGATGCGCTCGGCAAGAAGGTCTTCGTCCGGCACACCAGCCGCGGCAACCGTTTTGCGTTCACCGAGGAACGGATCGAGCAGCTGCTTCCCCGGCGTACGCCGGCATTCCGCGAATCCTATGAGTATGCGATTGTCGAGCGTGACGGTCATCTGCTGCAGGTGACGATCAACCGCCCCGAGGTGCGCAACAGCCTGCATCCCATGGCCAGCGACGAACTGGCCGAGATCTGGGACGCGTTCGAGGCCGACCCTGACCTGTGGGTGGCGATCTTGACCGGCGCCGGTACGGCGGCGTTCTCGTCCGGCAACGACTTGAAGTACACCGCGGCCGGCAACGAGCGGTGGCTGCCGCTGACCGGATTCGGCGGGATCACGGCGCGGGCCCGGACCAAGCCGGTCATCGCCGCGGTCAATGGGTTCGCGATGGGCGGCGGCACCGAGATGGCGCTCGCCTGCGACATCGTGGTCGCGGACGAGACCGCGTCCTTTGCCTTGAGCGAAGTACGCGTGGGCTTGGTAGCCGCTGCCGGCGGACTAGTGCGCCTTCCGCGTCAGATCCCGAAGAAGGTCGCGGCCGAGCACATCCTGACCGGTCGCGCGATCCTCGCTGCCGATGCGTTGCGCCTCGGTCTGGTCAATCGGGTCATGCCGGCGGGCGCGGCGGTCCAAGGCGCGCGAGAAATCGCTGAGGAGATTCTGGCGGTGTCGCCCACATCCGTGCGCATATCGATGCGCGTCATGGCCGAGGCCGATGAGTATCCGTCCGAAGCCGCCGCGATGGCTGCCCCAGCGGCGTACATGGACGACTTGATGACCACCGAGGACTACCTCGAAGGACCGAAAGCGTTCGCCGAAAAACGCCCACCGGTCTGGAAGAACCGCTAGTAGCTCAAGCGGTGTAGACGGCCCGGCCGCCGACGTACGTCGCCCGCACTCCGATCGACGAGATGCCGGCCGGGTCGGCGGTCAGCGGATTGTCGTCGAGTACGACGAAGTCGGCGAGGTAGCCGGGTTCGATCCGGCCCTTACGTCCTGCGTCGCCGCACGCCTCCGCCGACTCCAGCGTGAACACCCGCAGCGCCTCGGCGGCACTGATCCGCTGCTTCTCACCGACCACGACGCCGTCGTCGGCGCCCGCACGGGTGACGAGCGACTGCAGTCCGAGCAGCGGTTCGATCGGCCCGCAGGGGTAGTCCGATGAGGCCGCGACCGTTACTCCGGCGTCGAGGAACGATCGGTGCGCGAACATCCGGTCCACTCGATCCTCGCCGTACCAGGCATTCAGCGCGCCACCGTGGTACGCCGCATAACCGGCAAACGGGACGGCGATCATCTCGAGGGCCTTCATCCGCGCCAGGATCTCATCGTCAATCAGCGAGCAGTGTTCGATCCGGTGCCGCAGGCCCGGACGCGGTGTCGCCTTCTGCGCCGCCTCCACGGCGTCGAGCACGATCCGGATCGCCGCGTCACCATTAGCGTGTACGCCGACGCGCATGCCGGCATCGTGCACGCGCGCGACGTCGGCCATCAGTTTATTGGTCGGCGTGGTTTGGACCGGCGTACCGCTTCCGTCCCGGAACGGCTCGGACAGCAGACAGGTGCGTCCTCCGATCGCACCATCGACGAACATCTTGATGCCGATAAGTCGCAGCCAGTCGTCACCGAACCCGCTCGCGAGCCCAAGTGCGGCCACCTTGTCGTAATGCTCGATCGTGACCAGCATGCCCAGCCGCAGCGTCAACTCACCGGCAGATCGCACCGCGGAGAACATCGCGATGTCGTCCGGCCTGACCAGCGCGTCGCACACCGACGTCAGACCGGCCGCATTCCAAGCCTGTGAAGCACGAACAACCCCGCGCTGCAAGTCCAGCGGACTGCTGGCAGGGATATTCGACCCGACGTTCGCATCCGCCGGCAACGCGACATTCATCAACGCACGCTCGACCAGTCGTCCGTTGAGACGCCCGTCCGGGAAACGGTCATACGAGCCGCCCTCCGGGTCCGCGGTGGACTCGTCGATACCGAGACGGGCCAGCGCCGCGGAGTTGACCACGCCCCAGTGTGCGGCGACTTGCGTCACGAGTACCGGATGGTCGGGCGCGACCTTGTCGAGCGCGTCACGGCTCAGTGCGCCGGTTTTTTGGTCGTCGTACCGGCTGCCCCGGATCCACTGGCCCGCCGGCGTCTGTGCCGCCTCGCGCGCGATCGCGGCGAGCAGGCCGTCGACAGTGGCGACGGCTTGATGCGACAGGTCGAGGTGCAGCACATCCTCCGCGGTCATCGCCAGGTGCGCGTGGGCGTCGTGGAATCCGGGCACGATCACCGTGTCACCGAAGTCGACGATCTCGGCGGCCGGATAACGGTCGGCGAGTTCGGCGACGGTTCCAGTTGCCACGATCTGCTCAGCGGTGACCGCGAACGCGTCCGGTTCCGGCCCGCGGGTGGTCTGCGCAATGATCTGGCGAGCGCGATAGATGGTCGGGGTGGACTCAAGCATGGACGGGTCTCCTCAGTCCGGCGATAACCACGGCAAGGCTACCGCGGGACGCGCCTGCTCGTCGTACGGCGCCCAACCGGCCCTCGCGGTCCGGACGAAATCGACCCAAATGAGGTAGAACACGAGAATGGCCACCTCCCGATTGGGAAGGTGGCCATCTCGTCGTACTTCTCGTGGAGGTGCCGGGAATCGAACCCGGGTCCTTCGGCGGTTTGATAGGGCTTCTCCGAGCGCAGTGCACTATGCCTCTACTCGGCCCCCGCATTCGTGTGCACAAGATGCGGTGACGGGCCCAGTCGCTGTGAAATGTCCCGCGCGACCCCGCGACCGGGTCGGTTGGTGATCCTCCTAGTCGATGCCAGGGTCCGGGCCGGAGGCCTCCCGGTCTGACAGACTCGCTCTACCGCTTAGGCAGCAAGAGCGAAGTCGCGCTGATTAGAATCGGCGCTTAATTGGTTACGACATTATTGGTTTACGAGATCATCGTCGTCTTCCTCGGCTCGCTTCACCTATCTCGACGTCCGAAGTCGAGACCGTTCACCCCCTGGTCATTGGAATCCGCTTTTTGCGGCGGACTTGTCATCTTACCGTTGTCGAACGCGCAACCGCCACTGGTTAATTCCGGCGTCGCGCCACTAGCCGGTCAGGCCCATCAACCGGGCGCCGTTATGCCAGAGCACCGAGCGCATCCATTCGTCGCCGAGGCCCAGCCGGTCGAGCGCCTCGATCTGGTGGGCGTAGTGGTATGGGATGTTCGGGAAGTCGCTGCCGAGCACCACCTTGTCCTTCAGGTCGGCCAGCTTGGCGACGTACCCCGGCCCGAATGGAGTGGTCTTGTTGATGAAGTCGGTATTGGCCATCGTGGTGTCCAGGTGCACGTTGTCGTATTTGAACGCGAGGTCGGCGAACGCGTCGTACTCGCTCATGCCCAGGTGAGCGATGACAAAGGTGAGCTTTGGGAACCTTTTGAGTACGTCGGCGACGGCCTCTGGACCGGTGAACTCGCCGACGTTGGGGGCGGAGCCCGCATGGATGACGATCGGCACGCCGGCATCCTCGAGGACTCCCCAAGCGGGATCGAGCAGCGGGTCGGCCGGGCTGAAGACACCGACCTGCACGTGCACCTTAAACAGCCGCGCGCCGTCCGCCAGCGCGGCCGCGACGTAATCGCCGACCCCCTCCTCGGGGTAAAGCGTCGCGGAGTGCACCGCGTCCGGCACCCGTGCCGCGAACTGCGAGCACCAGCCGTTGAGCCACTGCGCCATTTGCGGCTTGTGCGGGTAGGTCAGCGACGGGATCCCGCGCAGCCCGAACGATCGCACGAGCTTGAGTCGCATTTCCTCGTCGTACCGGTACTGGATCGGCCAGTGGCGTCCGAACTTCTCGGTGCCTGCATCAAAGAACGCCCACACTTTCTTGAGCATGTTCGGCGGCAGGAAATGTACGTGGATGTCTGCCAGGCCGGGTAGGCCCAGGCCCTGCCAGTACGCCGGGACTTCGAGATCGTCGAGGGGAGGTTTCGTCACGAGCTCGAGGCTACGTCACGCCTAGCTCATGCCCTTGTTGCGGCGTCCGAGAGCGCGCTGAATCTCCCGGTCGGCGTCGCGCTTGGCCATGTCCTGGCGCTTGTCGTAGAGCTTCTTACCGCGCCCGATGCCGATCTCCACCTTGACCTTGCCGTCTTTGAAGTACATCGACAACGGCACGATCGCCAGACCGCTTTCCTTGAGCTGGTCCTCGATCTTGGTGATCTCCCGTGCATGCAGCAGCATTTTGCGGACTCGCCGCGGCTCGTGGTTGGTCCACGACCCTTGTGTGTACTCGGGAATGTGCACATGGTGGAGGAAGATCTCGCCACGGTCGACGATGCCGAAGGAGTCGGCCATGTTGGCCTTTCCTTCGCGCAGCGTCTTGACCTCTGTCCCGCGCAGCGCCAAGCCCGCCTCGTAGGTGTCGAGGATCGCGTAGTTGTGCCGCGCTTTGCGGTTGCTCGCGATGAGCTTGTGTCCAGTCTCTTTAGGCATCCGTCGATTATCCGTCGCGGGACAAGCGAATTACTGGCGGACGTACAGGCGGAGAGTGACCCAGGCTGTCACCGCGGCGAGCAACGCTCCGGCGGCGATCATGAGGGGTGAGACCGCCCAGATATCGCCCGCGGTAATCGGTGGAATCGTGCCCGATTTGATCATCGAGGCAAAGGATCTCTCGATCAATAGCGCCTTGGTGACAAACAGGCCGCCCACCGCGAGAGCGGCCCCGAATATGCCGGCGACCGCCGCCTCGATAACGAAGGGCACCTGCGTGTACCACCGCGACGCGCCCACCAGGCGCATGATGCCGGTTTCGGTTCTTCGGGTGAACGCGGCTAGCTGCACCGTGTTGGAGATCAGCAGCAAGGCGGCTATCGCGCCCGCTGCGGCGATGGCGATGGTGGCGTTACGCAGGCCGTTGAGCACCGAGAAGAGGCGATCAAGGACCTGCCCTTCGTCTCGGACGGTATCGACCCCCGCCATGTATTTAGGCTGCCCGTCGGCAGTCTTTCCTTCGGTGAAGGACTTTTTGATGATGTCGTACCGCTCGGCGTTCACGAGGGAGACGCGGTAGGACTCCGGAAGGGCTTCCTTCGGCGTGTTCTGCACGAGCTCAGGCTGGGCGGCGAACTGCTTCTTGAAGCGCTTGTACGCTTCGTCGCGGCTCTCGGAGAAGTAGTTTTTGACTTCACCGTCGCTCTTAAGCTTGTCGAGCTCTTTCTCGATGCCCTGCTTCTGTTCGGCGGTGACGTCCTGGGTGAGGAAGATTGATACCTGCACCTTGTCGTAATAGATCGTCTTCATCGCGCTGATCTCGCGGGCGATGAGCAGACCTGCGCCGAGCAGCCCGAGCGAAATCGCGGTCGTCAGGATCATGGCGATCGTCATCGTCAGGTTGCGCCGCAGACCGGCGGCAACCTCAGACAAAATGAACTTCAGGCGCATTGGTTCCTCAGGATCGGATCGAACGGCAGGGTAGCTACCGCGTTAGGAATGGTTGACGGCGTCGCGACGGTGGTCACCGGCCGACGCCGTACACACCTCGGGTCTGGTCGCGCGCAACGGTGCCGGAGTCCAGCTCGATGACTCGGCGGCGCATCGCGTCAACGATGTTGGAGTCGTGGGTGGCCATCAGCACCGTCGTACCGGTGCGGTTGATCCGCTCCAACAACAGCATGATGTCCTGGCTGGTTTCCGGGTCAAGGTTGCCGGTCGGCTCATCGGCCAGCAGCACCAGCGGGCGGTTGACGAACGCGCGGGCGATGGCCACGCGCTGCTGCTCGCCACCGGACAACTCGTGCGGCATGCGGTTGGCTTTGCCCTCCAGCCCGACCAGGTCGAGCACCTCGGGGACGACCTTCTTGATCGTGTGTTTCGGTTTGTTGATGACCTGCAACGCGAAGGCGATGTTTTCGCTGACCGTCTTGTTTTTCAGCAGCCGGAAGTCCTGGAACACGCACCCCATAGTGCGGCGCAGCTTCGGCACTTGCCAGTTGCTCATCTTGTTGAGGTGCTTGCCGGAGACCCACAGCTCGCCCTTGGAAGGCACTTCCTCCCGCAGGAGCAGTTGAAGGAATGTCGACTTGCCTGACCCAGACGGACCGATCAGAAAGACGAATTCGCCCTTCTCGATCTCGACAGAGATATTGTCCAATGCGGGACGGGTACTCGTCGAGTAGAACTTGCTGACGTTTTCAAGTCGAATCACAACAGAGCATCCTACCGAAGTTGTAACCAAAACGTAGTTTATGAGCCGCCTGGCGCCGGTTCTGTGGGCGATGTCGCGATTCGGGCCAACGCGCTTGGCACCGCAAATTGCGCTAGAAACGAGCTAGTCTGCCGAGGTAGCGGTGTTTCGGCGCCACCGGATGCCCGCTTCGAGGAATCCGTCGATGTCGCCGTCGAACACAGCCTGCGGGTTACCTACCTCATAGTCGGTGCGTAGATCCTTCACCATTTGGTAGGGGTGTACGACGTACGAGCGCATCTGGTTGCCCCACGAGTTGCCGCCGTCGCCCTTGAGCGCGTCGATCTTGGCCTGCTGTTCCTGGCGGGTGCGTTCGAGAAGCTTGGCTTGCAGGACCGTCATCGCCGAGGCTTTGTTCTGCAGCTGGGAGCGTTCGTTCTGGCACGACACCACGATGCCGGACGGGATGTGGGTGATCCGGACTGCCGAGTCGGTGGTGTTGACGCCCTGGCCGCCCGGACCGCTTGCCCGGTAGACGTCCACCCGGATCTCGTCGTCCGGGATGTCTATCGCGTCGGTCTGCTCGACTACCGGCACGACCTCGACACCGGCGAACGACGTCTGGCGCCTCCCCTGGTTGTCGAACGGCGAGATTCGCACCAGCCGGTGCGTGCCCTGCTCGACCGACAACGTGCCGTAGGCGTACGGAGCGTGAATTGCGAACGTGGTCGACTTGATGCCGGCTTCCTCGGCGTACGACGTCTCATAGACATCAGTTTTGTAGCCCTTGCCCTCGGCCCAGCGCAGATACATCCGCATCAGCATCTCGGCCCAGTCCGCCGCGTCGACGCCGCCGGCCTCGGATCGGATCGTGATCAACGCGTCGCGTTCGTCGTACTCTCCGGAAAGTAGGGTGCGCACCTCGAGCTCGTCGATCTGCTTGTGGACTTCGCGCAGCTCTTTGAGCACATCGGCGTGCGCATCCGCGTCGTCCTCGGCCTCGGCCAGCTCAAGCAGGATGCTGACGTCGTCAAGCTTGGTGCGGATCCGCTCGGCCCCCTGGACCGTTGACTGCAACCTCGACAGCTTGCTGGTGACCGCCTGCGCCTTCTCTTGGTCGTCCCACAGGTTGGGCATGCCCGCCTCGGTCTCTAGCTCCTCGATCTCCTTGCGTTTGGAGTCGAGGTCGAGGACCGACTCGATGGTTTTCAGCGTCGAGTCGAGGGCGGCGATTTCGGCAGGTACGTCAGTGGACACAGTTCATCAGGGTACGTCGTCGCCGACCCGGGCCTCGAGGGCGGCGCTGGCCCGCTCGGCGGTTAGCCGCGCCGCGTCGTACTGTTCACGGGCTCGGCGCAGTCGATCGCGGGCCGCGGCCAGGTCGAGCTCGACCGCATCGCGTTCCCGCCGTAGCGCGCCCAGCTGCCGCTCGAGATCATCGAGTTCCTCGTCGATCTGGGTATCGCGAGCCTCGAACCGCGTCACGTCACGCTGGGCTGCATCCAGGCGCTCCTGGGCCTTGCGCTGTTTCCGCGTCGCGGACCGCGCATCCTCGATCGCGGCTAGCCGGGCACGCTCGTCGTCTTCGGACTCCTCCAACGCCGGCACGACATGCAGCAGCGCTCGAGCCGATCCGATCGCGTCCGGTACGGCGACGAACTGGGACACGTCAAGCTCATCGAGCCCGCTACTTGGCAGCGCCTTGATCAGCAACGCGGTGCGCACGGCGCGGGCGGCGTACTCGTCGATCATGGCCGCGTGCAGGGTCTGCTCGACCTGCGTCGCGACCGGCTCGGTGACCTCGACGCCGCGCTCACGGGCGTTGTCGCGGGCCTGCCGGGTGACCGCGGCGGTCAGCTTGCGCCGCTGGGCGCCGAGCTCGCGCAGCTGGCGCGCATCGAGCAGTTCCTGCGCCTGGCGCAGCTCCTCGCCCAGGGCCAGGACCCGTTCGACGTGCTCGGGCTCGTCGCGCACCAGGATATTGACTACCCAAGCGGCCAACGACGGGCGCGGCAGCGCGCCGATGGCCTTCGCCAGGGCCGCGTCGACGGCGCGCGTCTGCTTCGCACGCGCATTGCGCGCGGCCGTGAACTCACCCACCGGGAGCGCGTAGAGCTCGTCGGCCACGCTCTTGAGGTCGGCCGTCATGCGCTGAGCATACGGTCGGGGTTTCGCGCCGTACCACTGATTAACGCGACGGGACTAGATTTGACTGCGTGCCTCATGCGGCACGACGTACCCACGACATCACGTACCGACGAGAAAGACGGCCACACGTGCAATTCAGGTATCTCGGCAACAGCGGACTCAAAGTTTCGGAACTGACCTACGGCAACTGGCTCACGCACGGCTCGCAAGTGGAGAACGACGTCGCGGTCACCTGCGTCCGCGCCGCGCTCGATGCGGGCATCACCACGTTCGACACCGCCGACACTTACGCCAACACCGCGGCCGAGCAGGTGCTCGGCGACGCGCTCAAGGGCGAACGGCGCGAGTCGCTGGAAATCTTCACTAAGGTCTATTGGCCGACAGGTCCGAAGGGACACAACGACACCGGCCTGTCGCGCAAACACATTCTCGAGTCGATCAACGGTTCACTGCGCCGGCTACAGACCGACCACGTCGACCTGTACCAGGCGCACCGGTACGACGTCGAGACGCCGCTCGAGGAGACGATGCAGGCGTTCGCGGACGTCGTACGCGCCGGCAAGGCCCTGTACATAGGTGTCAGCGAGTGGACCGCCGAGGAAATCCGGCGCGGACACGCACTGGCCAAGGAGCTCGGCGTCCAGCTGATCTCCAACCAGCCGCAGTACTCGATGCTGTGGCGCGTCATCGAGCCGGAGATCGTCCCGACGTCCGAGGAGCTCGGCCTGTCGCAGATCGTCTGGTCGCCGATCGCGCAAGGCGTGCTGACCGGCAAGTACCTGCCTGGGCAGGCGCCACCGGAGGGTTCGCGCGCGACCGACGACAAGGGCGGCGCGAACATGATCAAGCGGTGGATGAACGACGACGTCCTCACCCGGGTGCAGCAGTTACGACCAATCGCGGACGAGCTTGGGCTGTCGATGGCGCAGCTCGCGTTGGCGTGGGTGCTGCGCAACGACAACGTCGCCTCAGCGATCGTCGGCGCGTCGCGGCCGGAGCAGGTCACCGACAACGTGAAGGCCGTCGGCGTGACGCTTGAGGACGACGTAATGAAGAAGATCGACGACGTACTCGGAGACCTTCCCACCACCGATCCGTCGAAAGTGTCCTCGATTCCCGGCCGGGTGGTCTAAACCCTGGGTTCCGGTGAGAACCCGCGATCCGTCACGAATGTCCGGCCGTCCGTCACGAATGTCCCGCCGTCCGTCACGAATGTCCGGCCGTCCGTCACGAATGTCCGCCGATCCGTCGCGGCCGTTCGCATACATTTGTGCTGTTTCGGAACCTGTCAACCTGTTTGGAGTCGTTCGTCGGTGATGGGGTGGTTGATTCCCACGCTCGCGAGTGGGGACTTCACCACTGGTGGATGGGTGA
>NZ_PVUE01000035.1 GCF_003003235.1 Antricoccus suffuscus | reverse complement strand
CTTCTACACTCCCCGCGAGGTATTCACTAAACTCCTCAACCAGGACCTAGAAAACCAAGAACGTGTTGCGACCACCCCTTGAATTCACCGACGGACGGCCGGCTTTTCGTGACGGACGGCCGGCTTTCGTGACGGACGGCCGGCTCTTCGTGACGGATGGCCGGCTTATCGCGCGCTAGCGCCAGACGTCCTCGAGATAGGTTGGCCGGCAGGCAAACCAGGCGCCCACGGCCATGACCGCAATCGCAACACCGAGTAGCGCGAACGGGAGGCCCCAGCCGCCGGTGGCGTCGCGGAGTACGCCGAGCAACAGTGGGCCCACACATGCCGCGGCGTATCCGACCCCTTGGGTGAAGCCGGACAGTGCAGCCGAGCCGGCCGGCGTACGCGTCCGCAAGTTGATCATCGTCAGTGACATCGGGAAGGTGCTCGGACCGAGTCCGATGAGCGCCACCCACAGCACCGGCAGACCCATCGGCGCGATAAGCAGTCCGGTGAAGCCAATGGCGTAGGCCAGCACACAGCCCAGCACGATCGGGAACGGGTTGCGCATGCGCACCACCACAGAGGGCAGACCAAGTGCGGCGCACAGGCCGAGCGCCGAGAACAGCGCGACCATCGTTCCGCCGAAGCCGGCACTCGCGCCGGCCTCGCCGAGGATCTTCGGGATCCAGGTGAACATCGAGTAGGTAACCAGCGAGGTCATGCCGAACATCGCGGCCATCCCCCAGCCCAGCGCGGTCTTCCAGACGGCGCCGCCAGCCGGGGCGTGTGCGAGCTCGGGCGCTTCATCGACCGACTCGACAATCGACCCGCGTCGCTGCTTCGCGATCCTGGCATTGGCCCGGCGTTCGATGAGCTGTACGCCGATCCACGGCACGACGGCCGCGAATCCGGCCACACACCACGCGGCGAGCGAGAACTGCCAGCTGGTCGCGTTGGCGAGTGGTACGGCGATCAGCGCGGGCAGGATCGTGCCGAACTGGAGCGCGGTGATGTACGCCGTACTCATCGCGCCGACCCGGTCGGGGAAGTAGCGCTTGACCAAGGGCGGTACGACGACGTTGCCGATTCCCATACCGCCGAGCGCCAACAGGTTGAAGATGATCACGCCACCGGTGCTGCCGACGAGCCCTCGCGCCAGCAGTCCGGCGCCGGACATGAGCATGGCGATCATCGCAAGTCGCTCGAGGCCGATTCGGCGTGCCATCGCCGGCGCCAAGATCCCGAAGATCGCAAACGCGGCGGTCGGCAGCATACCGAAGATGCCGGTGATCGTGGCGCCAAAGCCGAGGTCGCGACCCATCACGTCCAGCAGCGGCGTAGTCGACGTGACCGCAATGCGCAGCACGAACGCCGACAGGATGATCGCGATCAAGATCGTGATCCGCCCCGACCAGATGCTCCGGTTCGATGAGTCCGTCGCCGCGACATCCCCGACCGCCGGGGCTGCAGTTGCAGACTCGGAGTGAGGCGACACAGGTTCGGGCACAGACTCAGACTTCGGGGTTCGGGTTTGCGAGGTTGTCACGGGGTAAAATCATAGGATGACCCGATGAATATGGCGAACGTTTAACGACATTTCTTCGGATCTAGTTAGCGATCTCACGAAGGGACCACCACCTGTGCGTACGGCGTCACGATCGAGCCTGATCACTCAAGTCACCGAGTCGCTGCGCGAACAGATACGCGAAGGAAGCTGGCCGCTCGGCAGCCGCATCCCCACCGAGCCCGAGCTCGCCGACCTGACCGGCACCGGCCGCAACACTGTCCGTGAGGCCGTCCAGGCACTTGTGCACGCGGGCATGCTCGAGCGCCGCCAAGGGTCCGGGACGTACGTCGTCGCAGAGTCGGAGATCTCCGGCGTACTCGGCAGACGGTTCGCGCTGGCCCGGCGGCGCGAGGTGCTCGAGCTGCGGCAGGCGCTCGACGTGACAGCAGCGGGGCTCGCCGCCCGCCGACGTACCGCCGCCGATGTCGCCACACTCACCGACCTGCTCGCGCAACGCAATGCCGCGTTCGCCAGCGACGGCGACCGCGAGTCGATGACCGAACGCGACGTCGCCCTGCATCGCGCGATCGTGCACGCCGCGCACAATCCGTTGTACGCCGAGGTCTACGACTCGTTGTTGGACACCGTCGGCGCGAGCATCCGCGAGCATCTCGACGACGGCGCACAGGCCCGAGACGTCGATCATGACGCGCTAGTCGGCGCCATCGTCGACGGCGACGACACGCGCGCCATCGCCGAAGCCAACGGGTTCCTGTCCCTCCTGATCAGCGACACCGACTCGGCCATCGACGACTAGCCAGCGTCGCCAATCGCGTCATAAACCACCGCGCCTGCGCTGTCCGCCCAACCCGCGCAGATCTAGACGGCGAGCCCCTCATCGACCTTCGCCGCGAACTCCTGCTCGCCATCGCGCACGATCAGGTCGGCCCCGTCGGCGATGTTGCGTTTGATGACCGCGAGCGCAATCGGCCCGTCTTCGAAATGCAGGACCGCGGTGCCGATGAAGCCGACGACACGTTCGCCGGAGACGACCTCGGCACCGTGCGCAGGCAGTTCGTGCAGCGAGCCGTCGAGATGCAGCCGCACGAGGCGGCGTGGGGGGCGGCCCAGGTTTTGCACCCGCGCGACGGTCTCCTGACCGCGGTAGCAGCCCTTGTCGAGATGGACGGCGCTGGAGATCCAGCCGACCTCGTGCGGGATAGTCCGGTGGTCGGTCTCACGAGCAAGCCGCGGGCGCATCGCCTCGACGCGCATCGCCTCGAACGCCAGCATGCCGACCGGCTGCGCACCCGCCTGCGCGAGCGTGTCGACGACGGCGCCGAAAGCGTCGACCGAGACGATGATGTCGTACTGGCCCGCCCAGGGAGTCGCTCGCACAAAGCCGGCGTCGAGCGCGTGCACCCGGCCAGCCTCCGGCGGTGTACCCAGGCAGGCCACCGTGTCGCTGGACTTCGGTCCGATCACGCTCAGCTGCGCGTATTGATCACTCACGTCCGCGACCTCGACCCGCAACATGAACCGCATCTTGTCGAGGTACGCCGCCAGACTTTCGGCGGTGCCCGGCTCGCAGTCGATCCATACCTTGGAGTCGTGCTCGGTAAACCAGAGGTCGTACTCGACGTGGCCGTGCGGCGAAAGAATAAGGCCCTCGATCGACGAGCCGTCCGGAAGCACCGACAAATGCTGCGAGGTCAGTGAATGCAGCCAGGACAGCCGATCGTCGCCGCTGACGACGACCAGCCCCCGGTTGGAGCGGTCGACGATCGCGGCGGCGCGCGCTGCGGTCCGCTGTTCGGGCAGCGGATCACCGTAATGCGACGCGACGCCCTTATCGAGTCCGTCGTCCTCGACGTACCCGGGAAACTTGCTGAAGACGGTCATGCTCCGCGCAACGTCAGCGCTCACTGAATTCATTCCTTCGTATCGAGACTCGATGATTCGTGACACGTGCGACAGACTCCGCTCAGTGCCACGTGTGGCGCGTCAAGCACGAATCCGTCAGCTTCGAAAAGCTCGACCGCTACCCCGTCCAGGATCGAGCTGGGCAGCGAGGTCACCGCACCGCAGCTGTGGCAGCGCGTGTGGATGTGGTCGCGGTCGTCGCCGCGATGGTAGGTCGGCGGCCCGTGGCCGATGTGCGTGTGCCGCACCAACCCGAGCGATTCGAGCAGGTCAAGGGCGCGATATACGGTCGTGATGTTGACACCGGGAGCCCTTTCCTGCACATAATCAGCAATCTCCTCGGGGGTGGAGTGACCAAGCTCGGAGACGGCGTCCAGAATAAGTTGGCGCTGAGGAGTCAGTCGCAGGCCACGCCCATGTAGCTCTGCGGCGAGCGAATCAGCTGACATACCTGCATCCTATTCGCCTTGCAGCCGTTCGGCTCAAGGCAAGTAGTTCACCGCAACGAGAGCGAGAACGCATCAATGAGCACCCCCGATCGGTACCTCACGGTCTTAGACATGTCCCGCGGTTCCGGCGAGCTACGCCGAGTCGACCCGACCAAACCGATCCTCACCGCGTTCGACTACGCCGCCACCCGCGGGGATGGCGCCTTCGAGGCGATGCACATCGTAGGCGGTGTCATCAACAAGCCCGAACGGCACCTCGATCGGATGGCACGCTCGCTGCAGCACCTCGGAATAATCGGCCCGACCAAAGCGCAGTGGACCGACCTCATCAACGACCTGGCCGAACAGTGGCCGGACGACGCTGAAGGCGTCATCAAGCTCGTCATCAGCCGTGGCCAGGAGGGCGGCCCGACCGCGCAGCCGCCGACGGTCTACGGCACGATTACGCCACTCGACCCCGACCTGAAGAAACAGCGCCGCAAAGGAATCGACGTCATCTCGCTCACGTTCGGCTATCCGGCGGCGGTGCGTGAGCAGTCGCCATGGCTGCTCGGCGGCACGAAATACCTCTCGTACGCCGTCAACATGGCCGCAAAACGGCACGCGTCGTCGCAGGGTGCAGACGATGTCATCTTCGTCAGCCACGACGGCAACGTCCTAGAGGGACCGAACGCAACGGTGCTGTGGCTGACCGGATCGACGCTGCACACCACCCCGGCCGACACCGGCATCCTTCAGGGCACGACGCAGGAGAAGATCTTCGACGAGGCCGAATCGGTGGGTCTGCAAACGGCGATCACCACGGCCACGCTCGAAGACCTGCTCGAGGCGGACGCGGTCTGGATGTCCTCGTCGACACGCGGAGTCGCAGCGATCAAGACACTCGACGGCAAGACCCTGGGCCAGTCGGAGGAGCGTACGACGGACTTGCACCGACTCTCGGGGCTGCCCGAGCCTAAAGCGAAAAAGGACAAGAAGGACAAGAAAAAGAAGCGCTAGCGGCATTCCGGTACCAATGTGCCGATCTGCATCACAGTCCAGCCACGACTGCTGCTGATCGACACAAATGTGCCGCTGTGCATCGGGAAATTCGCGTCCGTCGTACGCCGCCGTTACAGCACCTTGGACAGAAACGCTTGAGTGCGCTCATGCTGCGGGTTGGCCAGCACGTCCTTAGGCGCGCCGGACTCAACGATGTAGCCGGCGTCCATAAATACCAAGGAATCGCCGACCTCGCGGGCAAATCCCATCTCGTGGGTCACCACGATCATGGTCATCCCGGACTGCGCGAGTTCTTTCATGACGTCGAGTACGTCGCCGACAAGCTCGGGATCCAGGGCCGAGGTCGGCTCGTCAAACAGCATCAGCTTGGGGTCCATCGCCAGGGCGCGGGCGATGGCGACTCGCTGCTGCTGGCCGCCGGACAGCTGTGAGGGGTACATCCGCATCCGGTCTTCGAGACCGACCCGGACCAGCAGTTCCTCGGCACGCGCGAGCGCCTTCTTCTTCGACAGCCCATTGACCACGGTCGGCGCCTCGATGACGTTGTCGATCGCGGTCTTGTGCGGAAAGAGGTTGAACCGCTGGAAGACCATGCCGATATCGCGTCGCTGGCGCGCGATGTGCTTCGGTTTCATCTCATGCAGCCGATCGCCACGCTGTTCGTAGCCGATCAGGACGCCATCCACCCAGAGCCGTCCGGCGTTGATCCGCTCTAGATGGTTGATGCACCGCAAGAAGGTCGACTTCCCCGAACCGGACGGTCCGATGATGCACATGACCTCGCCCTTGTTGACCTCGAGGTCAATCCCCCGCAACACCTCGACGGAGCCGAACCGCTTGGAAACCTTCTGCGCTACCACCATCGCGCCGCCGTCGGCGACCGTACTAGGGCTGGTCATCGATACCCTCCCCAAGAGTCGACTCTTCCGATGTCTTCGATGCGGTTCCCTTGCGGGTAAGGAAACCGCGCAGCTTCTGCACCGGGGTCGGTGGTTGGAGCCGGTTGCTTCCCCGGCCGTAGTAGCGCTCGACGTAGAACTGCCCGACCATCAGCACGCTGGTCACCACGAGATACCAGATCGCCGCAACGATGAGAAGCGGAATCGGCGCGTACAGGCGATTGGCTATCGCGTTGGACGCGAACTGCAGGTCGAGGGTGAACGGCACGGCGAGTACCAGCGAGGTGGTCTTGAGCATTGAGATGAACTCGTTGCCGGTCGGCGGCACGATGACCCGCATCGCCTGCGGCAACACGATTCGAGTCATCGTCTTGCCGGTGCTCATACCGAGCGCCGCTGACGCCTCGCCCTGGCCGGCATCGACCGCGAGTAGGCCGCCGCGCACGATCTCGGCCATGTATGCGGCCTCGTTCAGCGCCAGGCCGATAAGCGCGGAGATGAACGGGGTGAACACACTATTGGTGTCGAACTCGACGAACGTCGGACCAAACGGAATGCCCAGCCCAAACTTCGGGATGAGTACGCCGATGAAGCCCCAGAAGACCAGTTGGGTGTAGACCGGCGTACCGCGAAACACCCACAGGTAGACCCAACCGACCGATGACAACACCGGGTTGTCGGACATGCGCATGACCGCGACGCTGACACCGACGATCAACGCGAGTGCCATTGCCCCGATCGTCAGGATCAGGGTGTAACCGACGCCGCGCAAGATCTGCGGGTTGAACAGGTAGGTGCTGACCAGGCTCCAGCGATAGTTGGGGTTCGTGGCGACGTTGTTGATCAACATCGCTGCCAGGATCGCTAGTACGGCGACAAACACCCATCGCCACGGGTGCCGCAGCGGGATCGCCTTGATCTCCTCGGCGTGCTCGTATCCGGCCTGTTCGCCGCCGTCGTGGCCGGTCGCACCGACGTTGCTACTCACAATCTGGGACGCAGCCGCCGTCAGGCGCCTGCGGCGTTGATCTGCGCCTTGTCGACCGCACCGACATCAGCGCCCCACTTCACCAGGATCTTCTTGTACGAGCCGTCCTTGATCATCGAGTCGATAGCCGCCTGGATCGCTTCTTTGAGCGTCCCGCCCGACTTCGGTACCGCGACGCCGTACGGTGCGGCGTCGTACATCTTGCCGACCTGCACGAGCTGCCCGTCGGTCTTCGAGATCGCGTCGAGGATGACTGGCAAGTCGGCGAGCATCGCGGCGGACTTGCCGCTCACGACGTTGGTCGTGACGATGCCCTGGTCGCCGTTCTTCTGGATGCTGATGGCGTCCTTGCCTTCATCGGTGCACTTCTTCGAACGCGCGTCGATATCGACTTCCTGCGTCGTACCGGTCTGGACCGAAACCTTCTTTCCGCACATGTTGTCGATGTCGATCTTCGCGCCCTTCTTGGCCACCCACGCCGTACCAGCATTGAAGTAGGTCACGAAGTCGACGATCTTCTCGCGTTCGGCGTTGTCGGTGAACGAGCTCATGCCGATGTCGTACTTGCTGCCCAGCGCGGCGAGCAAGGTGTCGAAGGTAGCGGTCTGAAACTCGACCTTGAGACCGAGTTTCTTGCCGATCGCATTGCCCATGTCGACGTCCATACCGACGATCGTCTTGCCGTCGGCGTCGATGTATTCGTTGGGCGGATACGTCGTATCCGAACCGACGACCAGCGTGCCTTTGCTCTTGTACTGCGCGGGGACCAGCGCGGCCGCCGCGTCGTCGACTTTGAGATCCGGGGTCGGGTCCTTCTTGGCGTCGATCTGGCTGCTGTTGGACTTAGACCCCGAGCCGGACCCGCTTCCGCCACTGTCGGAGCCGCAAGCGGACAACATCAGCGCCGATGCGGCGACAATCGAAGCAACCGCAACAAAGCGGCGCGAGCGGACGAGCATGAAGTCCTCCAGATGGAGATGTGGGTCACTAAGAATGTTGGGTTGACTGTAGTTCACCGGGGGCTCAAACGACGCGCGCACGGCGCAGTCGTAACAAGGCAGTTACAGTCCCGGCCAACCACCTCGCAACGACATTTTCGAAACACCCCGAAAATCCTTTGCGCGGGCCCGCTGCGCGGCGTACCTTTTTGCGTACACGAGTAAGGAGGTGATCCGAAGTTGAGTAGCTTTAGGACACGTGAGGTGGCCGTCCGCTAGCGCCATCGCTCCCATTGCTGGTGATCGCCTGACGGCGCTGGCAATACCCGACGGACACCCGATTCCCGGGCGCCGACTTTGTCCAATCGGCCTTAACGTTTCGCCGTTTACGGCGAGAAGTTGAGAAGCGCCCGGGAATTGTCATGTCTATGACCAGGACGGTTGGAGGTGATCCTGAGAGTTCGGCGAGTTTCGTGACAAAATAGGGTGCTATAGGTCACACTTGATCGTCGCGATCCTGCGGCACACCTCTGCTGGAACCCCCACCAGGAGCAGCCATGACCGGCGCCATCGACCCTCGTCATTACCCACCTCGACGTCTACCGCCAACCACCCGCGACACCACGCGCGCCCGGCTTCGCGCCGTACCGAAGATCGATCCGCGCGAGCGGTTCGGGCCTCAGTACGCCGAACTCACCCGCCTCGTCGAGACCGCGGCGACCATTGAACCCGAACAAGGCCGCGCCATCGAGAACACGTGGTATCAGCACCGCGGCCGCCGCCGCTTCGCCGCGCGCAGTGCGGCGTCCTCCGCCGCGGCCAAGGCCGGCCGGCTGATCTGTCAGATTGACGCCCGTCAGGCCGCATGGTCTGCTTCGGAACTACCGTCGCGGGATGCCGCCGGCGATGCGGCACACGCCCTCGCGGTCCGCGATCTCATTGGCGAGATCTTCACGCACGAGGACTACGACGAACTCGTACTGCCGTGGGTCGCGACGATGGGTGCGATCCATCCGCAAGACGGAGCGGCCTAACGGCTTGGCGCTGTCCACGATCGCTCGCATGTCGTCATCGACAACCCCGCCCCGAGTACCGCTCATTCATCGACACCGGACCGGATACCGGTGCTTGACTGGAAACTTTGGTGCGCTGAGCGCACCGAACTTTCCAGCTAGGCCCCGGAACACGACGTAGGGCTGCTTTGATATGGATCTGGCCTCAGCGGTGAGCGGCGACCTCCACCTTCAGGTCACGCTTCAAGATCTTGCCGTTGGGGTTACGCGGAAGCGGCTCGTCCCGGAACCAGATCTGGACCGGCACCTTGAACGCCGCGAGCCGCTTCGCGACGAACGCTTGCAGCTCCTCCTCGGTCGCCGTGGTACCGGGCGCGAGATGGACAACGGCCCCGACCTCCTCGCCGAGCACCTTGTCCGGGAGCCCGATCGCGGCGGCGTCGGTGACCGCCGGGTGGTCGAACAGCGCGGTCTCGACTTCGATGCAGTAGATGTTCTCGCCGCCGCGGATGATCATGTCCTTGGCGCGGTCCACGATGTAGACGAAGCCTTCATCGTCGATGCGCGCGATGTCGCCACTTCGTAGCCAGCCGTCGACGATGACCTCCGCGGTCGCCTCCGGCTTGCCCCAGTAACCGCGAACGACGTTGGGGCCCTTGATCCACAACTCACCGAGCTCGCCGGTCGGCGCTTCGCGGCCGTCGACATCCATGACCTTGACGTCGCAGACGGCGACCGGACGACCCACGCTGTCGGGTCTGCGTTCATAGTCGGCGCCGGCGATCAAGGTAGTCGCCGAGGAAGTCTCGGTCAGCCCGTAACCGTTGGACGGCGTACGTCCGGGGAACATCGCGTTCAGCCGACGTACCAGCTCCGGCGCGGCCGGCGCGCCGCCGTACCCAATTGAACGGACCGAAGACAGGTCGTAGTCAGCGAACTTGGGATGCTCGAGCACCTGCCAGGCCATCGCGGGCACGCCACCAAAAGTGGTCACACCCTCTCGCTCGATGAGCTGGAGGGCACGCTCCGCGTCCCATTTGTACATCAGCACGAGGCAGCCGCCCTGCGCCATGTTGCCGACGAGGATCGAATGACATCCGGTGGCATGAAAGAACGGCACGGACATCAAGTAGACCCCGCGCTCGTCCGGATCGGGAACGACCGGGTTGGGGTTCCGTGCCTCGGTCCGTGCCGCGTTAAAGGCGAGACTCATCAGGTTGGTGCAAATGTTCCGGTGCGTGCCGAGCGCTCCCTTAGGAAGGCCGGTCGTGCCCGAGGTGTAGAAGAGGGTGGCATCATCGTCGGGATCAATTGTCAGCTCCGGCAGCTCGATATCGGCCGGCACCTCACCGAGCGCATCGTCGAACGACGTCGTACCCGGGGGAAGAGAAGCACCGCCGTCCCGGACGACGAGAACGGTCTCAAGACCCGGCAGGTTCGGTAGCTGGTCGGCAAGCCGGTTCGCTCGATCGAGGTCACAGACAACCAGTCGCGCGCCCGAATCGCTCACGCCGTATGCCAACTCCGGTCCGGTCCCCCACGCGTTGAGGGGTGCCACGATCGCCCCGACGGCGGCCGCGCCCCAGAACGCGACACTCCATTCGGGCAGGTTGCGCATCGCGATAACGACTCGGTCACCGGGCTTGATTCCGTACTGATCGACGAGCACGTGCGCAAACTTGGCCGCCGCCCGGAAATGCTCGGTGAAGGTGAGTCGGTCAAATCGTCCGGCGACCGCGTCGGGATGATCCCCGTCGTACACAAGGAAGTCGACATCGCCATGCGCTCTGCTGGCCAGTAAGAGATCGCGCAACGTCGGCGGTGCGTTCTTCCAGTAACGCAACTCGACACCACGCACTACCGTCGTACCCATCTCGAAATCCGCGCCGGGCGCGGTGAGGGTTGCTTCGACATCGTCCAACTCGGGAACCATTGATCCTCCGTGACAAAGAAGTCCGCCGCGCCGGGGGTACGGCGCGATCAGGTGGATTCTCGACGCCGCGAGCCCACCGGTTTCCTCATGTTAGGCGCCGGCGAGGAACGAGCCCACGGCGCGCGACAAGTAGTACGGGTCCGCCGTGCCGCACATTTCCCGCGCAGAGTGCATCGACAGCAGCGGTACGCCGACGTCGACGGTTATGATCCCGAGCCGGGTCGCGGTCAGCGGTCCGATCGTCGACCCGCAGGGAACGGTGTTGTTGGAGACGAACTCCTGAGTCGGCACACCGGCATCGCGGCACGCTCGGTGCCATATCCCCGCGCCGACCGCGTCGGTGGCGTAACGCTGGTTTGCGTTGATCTTCAGCAGCGGACCGGCGTTGACGATCGGCCGGTTAGCCGGGTCATGTCGCTCGGCGTAGTTGGGGTGCACCGCATGCCCGGCGTCTGCGGACAGACACAGGCTGCCGGCCAGTGCGCGCCCGAAGTCGTCGACCGAGGCATCGAGGGCGGCGCTGATCCGTGCGAGCACGTCCTGCAACAGCGGTCCGCAAGCACCGGACCGGGTCTCGCTGCCGATCTCCTCGTGGTCGAACGCGGCCATCACGCTGATCGAATCGCCGTCGAGCCGCCCATCGGCGGCCGCGTCGGTAAGAGCCGTCAGACTGGCGTGCACCGACGAGAGGTTGTCGAGGCGGGTCGAGGCGAAAAACTCTTCTGTGGCGCCGAAGTACGCCGGAGCCGCGGTATCGAATGCCGCCACGTCGTATCCATCAATCTGGTCCGCGGCGACACCGGCAGTCTCGGCGAGATACCCCAAAACGTCATGGTCCGCACTACTGCCGACAGCCCAGATCGGTTGTGTATGGCGTTGTTTGTCGAGCTTGACGCCGTTGTCGTTAACGCTGCGATCCAAGTGGATAGCCAGCTGCGGGATCCGCATAACGGGTCCGGTCCGCACCAGCGTCACGCCGCCGTCCCGATCCACCAGTCGGCCGGCCAGTCCCAAGTCTCGGTCGAGCCAGCTGTTGAGCAGCGGTCCGCCGTACACCTCGAGGCCCACCTGGACCCATCCTGCGGACTCGGTTGTCGGGCGCGGCTTAAGCTTGAAACCCGTCCCATCGGTGTGCGATCCGATAACTCGGTACGGCGTAGTTTTGCTGCTCTGCTTGGGAATCCACCACGCAACAAGCGCACCATCCCTCACCAGGTAGTGCCCGCCGGGTTGGCCGTCCCACGCGTCCTGCTCGGCTTGTCTGCGGAAGCCCGCCGACTCCAGCCGTCGCGCGCCTTCGGCCGCCGCGTGGTAAGACGACGGGCTCGCAGCGACGTACTCGCCAAGGTCGGTCGTGTGCACTCGTGCCTGGTCAGGGATCGTTCGGTTTGGGGCGTCCGACATCAGGCGACCCTCTTGAGGCGCGCCGAGATGTGCGCTTGCAGCGGCTGCCCCATCGCGGCCATGTCGACGGCGTACATCAAGTCGCCTTCGACAATTCCATACAGACGATGGTTCGCCGTCACATCCGGGGCCGACGGGATCCGCGCGACCAAGTCGGAGGTCAGCTCCCAGCTGGTCGTCGTACGAGCTTGACCGACGTAGACCTCCACGATGCCGGTCGAGTCCGTGAGTACGACGTCGAAGTCGTCGCCTTTTCCGGGCCGCCACCAGCCAACCTCGCGGTTAGCCAACCGTGATGGTTTACCTTCTGCATCAAGGATCCAGGTCTTGGACTCCATGCCCAGAAACGGGCGCCCATCGTGAAAGAAACGGATCTCCTGGCCATAGGCGAAGCCGTCCATCGTCGGATAGTCACCCTGGCCCTCCCCGCGCCACACGCCGAGAAGCGGCAACAGCGCGAGCACGTCGTGATGGACCTCGGGACCTGACCGGACATCGACCGTGTCGGCACCGGGCGCGTTGTCATCGTCCTGCGTAGCCGGCACACCTGCGTCGGCTGAGGGATCGATCATCGTTGGCCGATGAAGAGGCGGTAGACCGCGGAGAAGCTGAATCCCAAGATCAGCACGGCGAAGATCGCAAGGAACGACGTAAACAAGGCTTCCACGTCATCGATCCTAACGTGCCGGACCGCCGAACCTTACGGATTGCGCCGCCGTGCGCGTCGGTCCGCGATCCGGACACTCGTGACGGACGAGCGGGGAAGGCGGCTAACCGCCGAGAGGTACGTCGTGACCTTCAGCGACCGCGGTGATGCTGCCGTTGCCCACCACCACATCGGTGACCTTCAGCCCGCCGGTCAGCTTGGGCAGCACGAGTTTGCTGCTGAGGACGTTGCCGATCCTCGAACTGATGAAGTCCGGTATCGGCACCTTCAATGCCTTGAGCTGGGTGAGTTTCAGCGCGACGTTGTTGCCGTCGACCGCGACTTTTACGTCGGCCTCCATCGGGATGGTGATGCCGGCCTGCGTGGTACTGATCGACAGTCGCGCCGTCGACGAGTCGAGCTTGCCGATTTTGACCTTCATGCCGAGCGCCTTGCCGATCGCGTCATCGCTCATCGTGACGCGCGCGTGCAAGTCGTCAGCCGTCGCGTCTTGCATCCGGCCGGCGATCGCGTCGCTCAACGTCAACCGCAGGCCACGCAAGTTGACCGCGACATCCACCGAACCCAGCGATTCGACCGGGACATCCTTGGCGGTGACGTCGATCGACTTATACTTACCGGCGATCGCCTGGGTTATGACCGGAAAACCGTGTATATCCACGTTCGGGCTACTGGTGAGGTCGAACTTCGACTGCAGCACGTCTGCGATCTTGCTTTCGGCAACCGCCACGCCGACCCGGTCAATGATGACCGCGATGATGAGCAGCAATACGACGAGCACGCCAACGACCTTGAGCGTTTTCACTCTCACCCTGCCTGAGCCGCGACGGCCAACGTAATGACGAGACCGGTGGGCGCCGCCATCGCAAACGGTACGGCGGCGTGCAGTACGACGCTCGCCCAGGTGCGCGGCGCGGCGTCAACGGCAATGAACGTCATCGCGAGCGAGGTGAGCACGCAGACCAACGCGACGAGTCCACCAATGATCGCGTGCCCGAGAATGTCCGACAAAAACGCGGTATCCAATCGCCAGGCTGTGACGCCGGCCCCGGCGAAGACCGCGAGTACGAAGCCGAAAACGCCACGGGGTACGTCGTACGACACTCGAGGCGACGCACCGATGCAGTCGACCAGGTGGCTGACGAGCAGCGCGACCCCTGCGCCTGCCGATACGCCGACCACCAGCAGCCTCGCGTCGCCCGCTTCGTGCATCATCAGCCACAGCGACATCGACGCGGCTGCTACCGCACCAAACACGTCCTGCGCGATCGACGACAACACTTGGGCACGCGGCGGACGGCGAACGACCTGGTGCACGATGGCGGCGATAACGGCTCCGGCCAGGATCGGCCCCAGGACACCGAAATGGATTGACTTCGCGTTGAGGACGACGAGGTCGCTACCGATCGCGGCGAGCGCGATCACTACCGCCGACCCGGGGAAGCCGACCGACCCGGTGCCATAGGACCACGCGAGCGCGGTCGCGAGCTGGCCGATCGCCACCGCGAATACCAAGCCGTTGACTGGCGCGAGCAGTTGGAGCCCGACGAATAGGAAGGTTGTCACCGCCACGCCCAGCACGCACCACGCGTGGAAAGGCCGCCGTACGAAGGGCCGCACTGCCCGACCGGTCACCGTCATGCAGACGCACCCGAGTTGCGTGCCGGCACCGCGCCCGGCAACCGATGTTGCGTGCGGTCGACGTCGAGAGCCCGCATCAACCAGCCCCTGATCCGGTCGACCAGACCGGCCGTCATGGAGCCCTCAGCGTGACCGAAGCCGGCGACAACCCACAACTCGGGCCGCTCGGGCGCGGCGGCCTGCAGAGCGCGGGCATGGTCCGGCCCGAAGTAGATATCCCGGTCCCCGTGCACGAGCAGTGTTGGGATCCCCTGTAACGCCGCGATTGCTTCGATCGGCGGCACCGGGCGAGTCGCCCACGGGCCGCCGAGACGAGTTCTGAGTGCGAGCCGCGATGTGACTGGCCCGAGCCGTGACTCGAGCAGCCAATGCACCCTGCGCATCGACGTACTGTCGCGCACATACCAGCGGCTGACCGCGCTCACCGACACCAGCAGGTCGGGTCGATGCTGCCCAAGGGACGCGTGCCGAATGGCGACCGAGGCACCCATCGAAAACCCAATGACCGCGACCTGAGCATCCGGATCGGTACGCCGGACGTGCGCGACGACGGCGTCAAGGTCGGCCAGCTCCCCGTCGCCGCCCACCGACGACTCGCCCTGCGAGCGGCCGTGTCCGCGAAAGTCGAACGCCGTGACTGCGACACCAGCGGATTCAAGACGGCTGGCGATCCGCACGAGCTGAGGACGCCTGGAGTGGTTGGTGAAACCGTGGCAGAGCACAATATGCAGCCGTACCGGGCCTTCCGGACGCAAGGAGTACGCCGCGAGACGTACGCCGTCACTAGCGATGATCGCATGGTCAACAGCGGATTCGAGGCCTTCGACCTTCCTAATGCGACGTAGCATCCCTCTAGGTTCGCACATTGCGCACCTACGTGCGCGGATCCACAGAACGCCTTTCGATATTCTTTAGGTCGACGCTACGGAAAGGCACGGATGGAACTGTTGCTCATGACGAGCGCAACAAAACCGTCTTCCGAGGTGCTACCCGCGCTCGGCCTGCTTCCGCACACCGTGCGCGTCGCCGCGCCCGACATCGCACTTCTGTTGGACACCGACCCCGGCGACCTCATCCTCGTTGACGCGCGCGCGGATCTTGTCAAGGCGCGGGCCTTCATCCGTCTGCTCGCCACGACCGGAGTCTCCGCGCCCATCATCGCGATCGTCCAGGAGGGCGGCTTGATCGCGGTCAGCGCCGACTGGGGGATGAACGACTTCGTCCTCAACACGGCCGGCCCCGCGGAAATCGAGGCACGGCTCCGGTTCGCGATCACCAACAGGCTCGCGGTCGAGGATGACGAGATCCAGGTCGTGACACGCGGCGACCTGACGATCGAAGAAGAGAGCTACTCCGCGCGCATCAAAGGCCGCTCGCTCGACTTGACCTACAAGGAGTTCGAGCTGCTGAAGTACCTGGCGCAACATCCCGGTCGCGTCTTTTCCCGCGGCCAGTTGTTGCAGGAAGTATGGGGCTATGACTACTTCGGCGGCACCCGCACGGTCGACGTACACGTACGCCGGCTGCGCGCGAAGCTAGGCAACGAGCACGAGTCACTGATCGGCACGGTCCGCAACGTCGGCTACAAGTTTGTGACGCCCCATGAGCCTCGCGGTGACGCGCGCGCCGAACCGACGGCCGACCCACCTGCCTCACCAGCCGTAGCTGCCCGACCGGCGGAGCCCGCTTCGCCGGCAGAGTCCACCTCACCAGCCCGTGCCGCACTGGCCGATTCCAACGTGGCCGATTCCAACTTGGCCGATTCCAACGTGGCCGATTCCAACCAGGCCGACGAACCGACCACGCCCGCGGAGGCCAATCTTGAGCACTGAGGTACAGATCGCCCGCGAAGAGGCCGTGAGCGCCGAGCGACGCACTCAGATACTGGACCTAGTCGAGGCCGCGACCTCTGCGGACGGAGTCTCGCCGTTAGACGAACAGTCGCTGCTGCAATTGCGGGACCCCGCCGGCTCCCCCGGCGTACGCCATCTTTTAGCGCTGCGCGGTGACCTCGTCGCCGGGTACGCGATCACGAGCCCCGACGACGAAGCCGGCCGCAATGGCGAACTCGCCGTACACCCGGGTCACCGCGGCATCGGAATCGGCGCCTCCCTCGTCGAGGCGCTTCAACAGGACGCGCCCGCGCTACACGTGTGGGCACACGGCAACCTCCCGGCGGCCCAGGCCCTTGCGCAACGCGCCGGCTTCGACAAGGCCCGCGTGCTGTGGCAACTGCGTCGCCCGCTCGACGAGTCCATAGCCGAGGCGACGCTCCCCGACGGCGTCGAGATCCGTCCGTTCGTACCCGGCCAGGACGAAGACGAATGGCTCGCGGTCAACGCGGCCGCCTTCGCCACCCACCCCGAACAAGGTCACTGGAGCCGCGCGGATCTCGACGCCCGGATGGCCGAAACCTGGTTTGACCCGGCCGGATTTCTGATCGCCGAAGTGACGACAGATTCGCTGCGGTCGGCAGGCGACGAATCGGCATTGGAGCGCGGCGCCATCGCAGGCTTCCACTGGACGAAGGTCCACGACGGCGGCACTCCCGAGGCGATCGGCGAGGTGTACGTCGTCGGAGTGGAACCCCGCGCACAGGGACTCGGCCTAGGAAAGACCCTGACGCTGGCCGGGCTGCATCATCTACACGGCGACGGGCTCGCCGCCGTACTGCTTTATGTCGACGACGACAACATCGCTGCCATGCGGTTGTACGAACGGATCGGGTTTACGCCGTACGCCTCCGACGTGCGTTACAAATGGACAAAATAGCCGTGGCCCGGAACCTGTCAACCTGTTTGGAGTCGTTCGTCGGTGATGGGGTGGTTGATTCCCACGCTCGCGAGTGGGGACTTCACCACTGGTGGATGGGTGA
>NZ_PVUE01000034.1 GCF_003003235.1 Antricoccus suffuscus | reverse complement strand
GTGCGGTGAAAGTCGCACGCCGGGTTCGGAAGGCGGCCTGGGGAAACGGGCCCGGAGTAATTCAGGAACCGCGCCCCAGGCCGACCTAACCACGTGAGCGAGTGGCGGCACGGCGGACCGACCGACCTGAACAAACTGACCCTATTGTGCGGATATCACCACGCCAGTTTCCAGCTACGCGGCTGGACCTGCCTGATGCTCGACGAACTCCCACACTGGATACCGCCACGATGGATGGACCCCGAACAAAAACCACAGTTACACCACCGCATCGGACTCCGCGCACACCAACGACAGTGAACTACCAATGCGAGTGACAACGACGGCACTTTAGAAGGTGGAGTGCGCTTCGCAGGCTATTGGCCGAGATGCTTCCGAGTAAAGGTCAACGCTTCGGTCATGTCGGCGACCCGCTCATCCTCATCAACCGCCGACCGCGTATTGGCCTCAACTACGACCGAGCCCCTGAAGTCGGACGAGACGAGATACTGCAAAACTTCGGCGCAAGGTTGGTCGCCGCGGCCAGGGATGAGGTGTTCGTCGCCGGCCTTGCCTGTGCCGTCGGCGATGTGCACGTGCCGAAGGTTAGATCCCATGTCTTTCGCCATCTGCAGTGCATCACTTCCCGATACCGACGTATGAGAAAGGTCGAGGGTGTAGTCGTCGTATCCCTGCTCAACGACATCCCAGCTGGGCGCAAATGTCGAAACGACGCGACCGCGGATATGCAGTGGGAACATGTTCTCGACGGCAATTGTCACGCCCGTTTCGTTCTTTATCTTCTCGAGCCCGGCAGCGAAGTCCCGCACGTAGCGCCGCTGCCACACAAAAGGAGGATGTAGTACGACGGTGTCAGCGCCGAGCAGAACGGCGGCCTCCGCGGACCGGCGTACCTTGGCCCACGGCTCGGTGCCCCACACCCGCTGCGTTAGCAGCAGGCACGGCGCGTGCACCGACAGGACGTCGACGCCGTACTTGTGCTTCAAGTCGCGCACCCGCTCTGGCTGCTGACTGATCCGATCACTCCAGACCATGACCTCAAGACCGTCATACTCGAGGTCGGCTGCGATCTCGAAGGCCCGTTCTAGCGGCTGCGGGAACACCGAAGCCGACGAGAGCCCAACCCGGATCCGGGTGCCGCGCCGACGACGTACCACGTAACGGTTCCTTTCCCCAGGTTTCGTGTGGCAGGGCAACTACGCCGCTGTCAACACCCATGCCGCAGGAATGACAACAAGCAACGCAGTAACGAAAAGCACCAGCAGCAACAAACTCAGCGGAATCGACCCCAGGCCCATCTTCTTACGACTGAACCCGACAATTGCCACGACGGCACAGATGACGACAGGGGCCAGCACCGCGGCGGCGTACGGCGCAATGTCCCAAAGCAGCCGAAAGATGAACGACAATCCGACGCCGATCGCGATAGCCAGGACTACCTCGCCGATCGCCAGGGTCCAGTGCACTGCGCCTGAGTGTTCGCGTGCCGGTTTCGCCGCGGCGGTGTCGGGCGCCTGGTCATTGATCCGCTCGATCGGGCTCGTCGTCTCGCCGTCGTCGACTGGCTTGGCTTCCTCACCCGGCGCCGGACCAGTTTCCAACGGTGAGGCCGATTCTGCCGACGAGTCCGGCTCGGCAGCCGAGTCGGCCTCTACCGATGGAGCGTTTTCGTCCCCGCCAGGTTTCTTGGCCGCCACAGTCTCTTCGACGCGCTCAGGCGCTCCGTCACCCTCGACTGCTTCGTCGCGCTCAACTTCGTCGTCGCGCTCGACTTCTTCGTCGCGCTCAAGTTCTTCGTCTGGCTCGATGAATCGCCGGCGGCGACGCGGGGCCGCGTTTTGCTCGATCCCCGCTTCGCGCAGCAGGTCGGCCACGCTGCGCCGCGGCGTGTCCGTGTCTCCATCGTCAGCCAGTCGGCGTGCCATTACATTCCCTCCAACCAGTCCAGTCGCCGCAAGATAACACCTTCACGCAGCGCCCAGGGGCAGATCTCGAGACTCTCGCAGGCGAGTTGACGCATCGCGGTCTCCGCAACGATCGCGCCGGCAAGCAATTGATGGGCTCGGGTTGGGCTGACACCCTCGAGCGTCGCAATGTCCTCGCTGGCCATCCGTGAAATGAACTTGATGACTTGGCGCAAACCGCTGATCGTCAGCGCGCGGTGCACCCGAGGCCCATCCGACGACGGCGCCGCGCCCGTAAGCCGGGCCAACGAACGGAAGGTCTTCGACGTCGCAGCGATATGGTCCGGCGTGCCACCCTCCAGAAGCTGAGGCACGAACTCCTTGAACGCCGCGTCGACGTAATCGCGAAGCTCTTCGACTTCTCGTTTACTGGGCGGTTCTGAGGTGAACCATTCACGGGTCAACCGGCCGGCGCCCAGCGGCACCGAAAACGCAAGATCAGGGTTTTCGTCGCGGCCCAGACCAATCTCGAACGAACCGCCCCCAATGTCCAAGGCGAGCAGGCGGCCCGCGCTCCAGCCATACCAGCGGCGTACGGCGAGGAATGTCAGCCGCGCCTCGTCTGGGCCGCTGAGCACTTGCAAATCGACCCCGGACTCGGACTTGACCCGCTCGAGCACATCTTTGGAGTTTGTGGCATCGCGTACGGCGCTCGTCGCGAAGGAGAGGACGTCGTCACAAGACTGCTCGACCGCGACCTGGCGCGCGTGTGCCACCGCATCGACAAGCCTGCGTTCCCCGTCCCGCGTCAGCGCACCGTCCTTGGTGATCGCCTCTGCCAGCCGCAGCTCCGCCTTGTCGGAATGCATGGGCGTCGGATGCGCGCCGCGATGCGCGTCAACTACTAGCAGGTGCACTGTGTTTGAGCCAACGTCGAGCACCCCAAGTCGCATGCACTAACGCTAACGGACGTCGTATCGGGCCGTTGCCGTAGGCTTTATTTCATGCCCCAATCCAAGTCTGGGTCGAAGTCGAGTAAGTCGAAATCGAACAAATCCCGCACCCCTGTTGACGTTCCATTCCCGACCAACCGCCCGGCGACCACGTCGCCATCGGCCCGCGAAGTGCCACTCGATTTTCCGCGCGAATGGATCGAGTTCTTCGACCCCGACAACCCGTCGCACTTGATCCGCGCCGACATGACCTGGCTCGGATCACGCTGGACGTGCATCTTCGGGGCGGGTTGTCACGGCATCATCAAGGACCGCGCCGACGAGGGTTGCTGCAGCCACGGCGCCTACTTCACCGACAAGGATGACCAGAAGCGGGTCAAGGGATTCGTCAAACAACTCACTCCCGCAAACTGGGAGCGTCACCCCGGCCGGGCGGTAACCAAGAACGATTGGGTCGAGTACGACGAGCTCGACGGCGAGCAGCGTGCCAAGACCAAGGCGCTCGACGACGGCTGCGTATTCCTCAACCGGCGCGGCTCGGAGCAGGGCCTCGGCTGCGCATTGCACAAACTTGCACTCGAACAAGGTCGCCATCCACTCGAGACCAAACCCGATGTGTGCTGGCAACTGCCAATGCGACGTACCCAAGAGTGGGTGACCCGTCCGGACGACACCAAGATCCTGGTGTCCAGCCTGGAGGAGTTCGACCGTCGCGGATGGGGCGAGGGTGGGCACGACCTGCACTGGTGGTGCACGTCGTCGCCGGAGGCGCACGTGGCCAACGAAGCGCTCTACATCACCTACGCGGCAGAAATTATCGCGCTGATCGGTCAGAACGCGTACGACGCACTCGCAACTCTTGCCAAGGAACGCCTCGATCGAGGCCTCGTCGCGCCACACCCCGCTTCGCTCTAAGCGATGCCGCCCAGCGGGCGTGTGTGGCACGCGCCGGTCGTTAGGAAAGCTCCTGCGGATCGACGGGCGTGGCGAGGTCGATCACGGTCAGCCGAAAATCGGCGGGGACGACGATCGGCCGGCCCGTAGACACCGGGACCGAGACCGTGTCGGCGGGCTGGTCGCTCACCGCGGCGCGCGGGTCTAGCACTCGTTCCGGCGTCCCGCGGACTTCGATGGCGCGCTCGGTGCCGTCATTGACTGTCATGACCCACTGGCCGGCGCGCAGGTCCTCGGCAGGCACTTCGCGTGGATTGAGCGCATCGATTTCGGGCCTGACCATCGCCCAGATACGAGTACCAAGTACGTGTCCGATCACGCAGCCGAGCGTGGAAGACAGCGCAACCCCCAACACAAGGACAAATGGGTTGAGCTCGCGGCTGATTGCGAGCATGACCAGTACGCCGATAAACGCGCCTAACAACCATCCGCAGATGCGCCCGAACCCGGCGCCGTTCATCTGCTGAAGACGACGCCCACGCCATGTCGGCCGGACCCGAACATAACCTTCGCTCGTCACCGCGCGGTTACGCTTCTCGGTGATCATCGGGCAGCTCCTCGGCTCCTGGCGCGCTCAAATGCAAGAACGTCCAAGCATATAGACACTCGGTCACCAAAACTGTGTTGTGCCCGCCACAGCAGACGTGTCGACGACCAGCTGCTCGGCCATCTTGCGAGCGCTTTCGAGCCGG
This sequence comes from Antricoccus suffuscus, assembly GCF_003003235.1. Classification (NCBI taxonomy): domain Bacteria; kingdom Bacillati; phylum Actinomycetota; class Actinomycetes; order Geodermatophilales; family Antricoccaceae; genus Antricoccus; species Antricoccus suffuscus. The sequence goes on along the minus strand of NZ_PVUE01000034.1, from coordinate 13,930 downwards.
ACCCGCGCAGACTCATGAACGTCCTGCGCGGACTTTTGTACGCCGAACTGCCGCTCGCGCGCATTCATCACGCCAGCAACGAACTGAGCCCCGGCGCCCGTCGTACCCAACGCCGAGGCCACTAGCGTGGCGTTCTTCAGGTATGCGATCGTCGAGTCCGACTGATCGCGTGCCTGACCGAAGGCGGACGCCGCCTTGCCAAGCACTTCCGAGTCGACGCTGAACACACCCATCGCCAAGCCGCCTTCCAAGAGCTGACCAATCCATTCCGGATAACGCTAGCCGCTCAGCGCATTGGCGTGGATCCTATCCACAGCAGCAGTTCAGCCGTCGAACTTGTATCCCAGTCCGCGCACCGTGAGCACATATTCAGGGTTCGCCGGGTCGGGTTCGATCTTGGCCCGCAACCGCTTGATGTGTACGTCGAGTGTCTTGGTATCGCCGACGTAGTCCGCACCCCAGATCCGGTCGATCAGCTGGGCGCGGGTGAGCACGCGGCCCGGGTTGCGCAGCAGCATCTCCAGCAGGTCGAACTCTTTGAGCGGCATGGGTACGACGTGGCCATCAATCGACACGATGTGCCGGTCGACGTCCATGCGCACCCGTCCTGAGTCGAGCGTGGAGGATTCGACCGCCTCTGGCTCAGCTCGGCGACGCAGCACGGCGCGGATCCGAGCAATCAACTCGCGCGCCGAGTAGGGCTTGGTCACGTAGTCGTCCGCGCCGAGCTCGAGACCGACGACCTTGTCGATCTCGCTGTCTTTCGCCGTGAGCATGATGATCGGCACGGACGACCGGGTGCGCAGCTGCCTGCACACCTCGGTGCCCGACAACCCGGGCAGCATCACGTCGAGCAGCACGATGTCCGCGCCGCCGCGATCAAACTCTTCGATCGCGTCAGGTCCGGTCGCCGCCTCGGCGACCTCGAACCCTTCTCGACGCAACATGTAGGTAAGTGCCTCCGAGAACGACTCTTCGTCCTCGACGACTAATACACGCGACACTCTAGTGACCTCCAGGCCAATCTTTTCATCATCTTGGTTTGCACATATATGTAGCGGTTATAGGTATTCGAGCGAAGCACGGGTAGCCGCCCGACCGGCACGCGAACCGGGCTGATGCGCATCGGCATGCGGCTCTTCGTCGGGCCCGCCATCCGCCGGAATTGCCGGCTCTAACGGTAGCCGCAGAGTGAAGGTCGAACCGTCACCTTCGCTACTCCACACATCAACGGACCCGCCGTGGTTGGTCGCGATGTGCTTGACGATCGCAAGGCCGAGCCCGGTGCCACCCGTGGAGCGTGAGCGCGCCGGGTCGACCCGATAGAACCGTTCGAAGATCCGGCCGATGTCACGCGCGGCGATGCCGATCCCCTGATCTTTGACGACGATTTCGGCGTACCCGTCGAGGACTCGATGGGTGACCCCGACCTTGGTGTCGTTTGGACTGTAGGAGATCGCGTTGGTCAACAAGTTGCTCACCGCGGCGTGTAGTTGTGCTCGTACGGCGGGCACCGATACGGTCGCCTCCCCTGCTTTGACGATCGTGATGTTCTTGGCGCTCGCGGCAGCACGTATGCCGTCGACGCACTCGGTAATGATCTCGGCGACGTCGACGTTGGTCTGCGGCGGAGCGGGTTCGGCACCTTGCAGCCGGGACAACTCGATGAGTTCGGCGACCAAGGTCGCAAGCCGCTTGCTCTCCCGTTGCATACTCGCGGCGAACCGGCGTACGGCGTCCGCGTCCCCCGAGGCGTCCTCGATCGCCTCGCCAAGCAGGCTGATCGCGCCCACCGGCGTCTTGAGCTCGTGGCTGACATTAGCCACGAAATCCCGTCGTACCGCCTCGACCCGGTGCGCCTCAGTCACGTCGTGCATGACTAGCGCGACGACTCCGGACCTATCGAGGCTGTCGCCTTGGACGTTGACAATCACTTCCCTGTTCGTCGGCAAAGTCCCCGCAGGTAGTCGCAAGTCGATCGTCATTGCCCCGTCCCGGCGTACATCGCGGGAGATCTCCAGGAGGGCCCGTACGACGATTCGGCGCTCGCGTACCAAACCCATCTCGATCGCCCTCGGGTTGGCGAGCAATACCTGGTCGCCGGAGTCGATCACGATCGCGGCGGAGTCCATCACTGTGACCAGCTCATCGGCAAGGGCCAACCCGGACGTGCCTGATGCCGGCCGGGTCGCTGAGCCCTGCGTTTTGCGCGGTGCCGACGCCGATCTGTCGCGGACTGATTTCTCACCCGGTGAAGTGCGCGCGGACAGTCGAGCCGCGACAAAGCCAATGGCGAATGCGCCAATGGCCGCGACGGCGAGGACAATCCATCCAATTCCGGACATATCTCGATGCTAGGGCCAGACTCTCGCGTAACCTAAACGACAGGACGCCTGAACAGCAAGATCACATCTGCGTGTAGCAATATTCATCGTGCGGATGTCGCCTGTTAACCGTTAATCTGTATGACGCTTACTGCGCGGACTAGTGTCGTCAACGCACCATTGTGCCGCGGTATCGCAGCACGCCCGCTCGGAGCGGACAACGCTCGTTAGGCGCAGAGCGCCCGACCCGAAACATTTCTAGGAGACTGCGACATGCGCGACACATTCCAGGACGAACTCGACCAGGTGGGCAACCAGCTCGTCGAGATGTCGAACCTGGCTGGCTCGGCGATTTCCCGGGCGACGACGGCGTTGCTCGACGCGGATATCCAGCTCGCCGAGGGGGTCATCACCGGCGATGCGGTCCTCGATCAGATCTGCAGCGACATCGAGGCGAACGCCTTCGAACTGCTCGCGCGTCAGCAACCGGTCGCGACCGACCTACGTATTGTCGTCACCGCGCTACAGATGGCCCTCGATCTCGCTCGAATGGGCGACCTTGCGGCACACATCGCCAAAATAGCTCGGATGCGCTACCCCGAACAAGCACTCCCGCAGCCGGTACGCCCGACGATCCTCGAGATGGGGCAAGAGGCACAGCGAATCGTCGCCAAGGCCGGAAGCACAATCTCCGCCCGCGACAGCGAACGCGCACATGAGCTCGAAGACGACGACGACCTGATCGACGTCAAACATCGCGAGTTGTTCCGGATCTTGTTGTCCTCGGAATGGACGTTTGGGATCGAGTCGGCTATTGACGTTACGCTGCTCGGCCGCTACTACGAGCGGTTCGCAGATCACGCCGTCGCGGTCGCCCGCCGGGTCATCTACATCGTCACCGGCGAACGGCATCCGATGGAATACCCGGGCGCCACCTCAACGAGTGTCACCGCCGAGCCGATCGGTCTCGACGTACCGGGAACCGACGCCGAGAGATAGTTAGCCCGTCGTATCTGACGACAATTCCCTGATATATAACGCAACGCCCGCTACGCAAGTGGCGGGCGTTGTCATGTGTACGCCGTTACCAGGTGACCTCGGCACTGCAGCGTTTCGCATCGGACGGCGTCTCCACCTGGATCGTCGCATGCTCCAGGCCTCGCTCGGCGAGCAGCTCGCGCGCCGTACGCAGTGCCAAGTTTGGGTCCCCGCTCGTCGTCAGGTGCACCGTGACCACGTCCATTCCGACCGTCAGCGACCAGATGTGCAGGTCGTGCACCCCCGTCACGCCGTCGATAGCGGCGAGTGACGCGGCAACCTTGTCGATGTCCACCGAGCTCGGCGACTGCTGGATCAGGATTCGCAGCGCAGATGCTCCGAGCATGATGGCGCGCGGCGCGATGTAGAGCGAGATCGCCACGGCGAGGACGATATCGGCGTACCGCCAGCCAGTGGTGACGGTGATGACGCCGGCGACGATGACCCCGACGCTGCTCGCGGCATCAGCCAGGACTTCCATATAGGCCCCGCGTACGGCGAGGCTTTCCGTGCTAGAGCTGCGCAACAGAAGCGCCACCGCGACGTTGGACGCGAGGCCGGCCGCTGCGGTCGCAATCAGTCCCCATCCGGAGACTGCCGGCGCGTCGCCAAGGCGGTGCAATGCCTCAATCACGATATAGGCCGCCACTCCGACGAGGAGTACGGCGTTAACCATGGCCGTGAGGACCTCGGCACGGTGCCAACCAAACGTTCGCGCGGGAGAGACCGCCGATCGTCGTGCTAGCGCGAGCGCGATGATCCCCATACATAGCGCCAGGATGTCGGTGAGCATGTGGCCGGCGTCGGCGAGCAGCGACAGTGAATGGATGAGCACTCCGACGGTCACTTCGATGACGAGGAATACCGACAGGATCGCCAACCCGAAGAACATCCGCCGGATGATCCGCGGATCGGTGTGTGCCGGCGCGGCCCCCTCAGCGGGCGAGTGGCTGTGCCCGAGACCCATTGACTACCCCACGTACGTCGACTTCCAATAATTCATGCGGATATGCGCATATATGCAAGTGTATCGCGCTCCATCCACGATGTCCCGCGGGTCGCAGCACGAGTCTGGCATGCGAATATGGCGCCATGCCGCCACCCCTACCGACCGTCGGCGCACGCGTCGTCGTACGTCATCGCCTTCCATCGGGCTCATCACACAAGCTGACCGACGTGGTCGGCCGGCTCACCGCCGCGGGCTCCGGAGGCGTCGTCGTCGAGTCCAGGAACGGCCCGGTCCAGGTTGCGCTCGACCTCATCGTGGCGATCAAGGTCATCCCCGAACGTCCGATCCGCAACCGCGATATCCGCAACGCCGAGTACGCCGCGGCGCACGGTTGGCCCGGCCTCGAACAGCAGTGGGTCGACGGTTGGCTGGCACGTGCCGGCGACGGACTGAGCAACCGGGCCAACTCTGCTGTCCCACTGGAGCCCGGTGCATCCACTTCGCCTGCCACGCTGCAGCGACTCGCCCAGTGGTACGCCGAACGCAACCTTCCGGCGAAACTCCATATGCCCGATCGGATCGCCGTACTCCCGCCATCGGATCAGCCGACCTGGGCGGTAGATCAAGAGACCGTCTTCCTCACCGCGTCGATCGACCAGATCGTCGCGCCGGACTGCACCCTCGCCGTGTCCGACGTACCGACACGCGAGTGGCTCGCAATGTACCCGCGGGCCGCCGAGCACCGCTCCGGGGCGGCGGTCCTCGGCGCGGTCCTCGACGGGGAGCTCGGTTTTGGATCGCTCATCAGAGATGGCAGGCCGGTCGGGATCGTGCGCGCAGCCCTCACCACCGCCTTGGACAAGCAGGTGTGGGCCGGCCTGAGCTCTATCGAGGTGGCGACCGCGCACCGCCGGCAGGGCCACGGCGAGCTGCTCGTGCGGCAGATGGCTGCGTGGTCAGCCGCCCGCGGCGCAACCCGGGCCTACCTGCAGGTCGTGGCCACTAATGAGTCGGCATTGCGGCTCTATGGCCGGCTCGGCTTCACCGAACAACACCGCTATCGCTACGCCACGACGCCACCGAAAATGTCCGCAACCGTAGGGTGAACACATGCGCCTTGCGACCTGGAACGTCAACTCCGTCCGTGCCCGATCAGACCGAATCGTGGAGTTTTTGAAGCGGTCGGACATCGACGTACTGGCGATGCAGGAGACCAAGGTCGCGGACGCGAAGTTCCCGACCGACCCGATCACCAACCTCGGCTACGAGATCGCGCACACCGGGCTCAACCAGTGGAACGGTGTCGCCATCGCCTCGCGGGTCGGGCTCGCCGACGTGATGACGCAGTTTCCGGGACAGCCGGGGTTCGCCGAGCCGGCGGTCGCCGAGTCCCGTGCGATCTCGGCTATCTGCGCCGGCGTACGCATCTGGAGCTTGTACGTTCCCAACGGCCGCGAACTCTCCGATCCTCACTATATGTACAAACTCGGCTGGCTGGACAAGCTCAAGGACTACGCCGCCGGCGTACTTTCCGATGATCCGCAGGCGCCGGTCGCCCTCGTCGGCGACTGGAACATCGCGCCGCTGGACGAAGACGTCTGGGACCCGAAGCTGTTTGTCGGGCACACGCACGTCTCGCAGCCCGAGCGCCAAGCGCTCGCCGCGCTGACCGATACCGGTTTCAGCGAGGTGACCCGTGCCCACACGCCGGGCCCCGGCACCTTCACCTACTGGGACTACACGCAGTTGCGGTTCCCGAAGCGCCAGGGCATGCGAATCGATCTGGCATACGCATCACCCGCGCTCGCCAAACGGGTCGCTGGAGCGTGGATCGACCGCGACGAACGCAAGGGGAAGGGCGCGTCGGACCACGCCCCCGTCATCGTCGAGTTCGAATAACCAGGCGGGCGCGTCGCGCCAGCCGGCCCCGCCTGGCTGGCCCTACTTCTTGCCTTGGTTAGCGACCGCGGTAATCGCGGCGGCTGCGGCCTCCGGGTCGAGGTACTCGCCACCGCGGCCGGTCGGTTTCAGATCCCCGTCAAGCCGGTAGACCAGCGGGATCCCGGTCGGGATGTTGAGCCCGACGACGGTCTCCTCGTCGAGCCCGTCGAGGTGCTTGACCAGGGCGCGCAGGCTGTTGCCGTGCGCGGCGACCATGACGTTTTTGCCGGCCCGCAGGTCCGGCACGATTGCGTCGTACCAATACGGCAGCATCCGCACCATCACGTCGGCGAGGCACTCGGTGCGCGGGCGTAGCTCGGGTGGCAGCGCGGCATAGCGTATGTCGTCGTATTGCGAGAACTCGTCGTTGACATCAAGTTCCGGTGGCGGAGTGTCGTACGAACGGCGCCACAGCATGAACTGATCCTCACCGAACTCGTCGCGCACCGCGGCCTTGTCCTTGCCCTGCAATGCGCCGTAATGGCGCTCGTTGAGCCGCCAACTGCGGCGCACCGGGATCCAGTGCCGGTCGGCACGCTCGAGGGCGATCTGGGCGGTTGAGATCGCCCGCCGCAGCACCGACGTGTGCAGCACGTCCGGCAGCAGTGCGGCCTCGACCAGCAGGTCGCCGCCGCGAGCGGCCTCGGTGCGGCCCTTTTCCGTGAGCGGTACGTCGACCCACCCGGTGAAGAGGTTCTTGGCGTTCCAGTCGCTTTCGCCGTGGCGCAGCAGGATGAGCGTGCCAGGAAGCGGTTGCGAGGACGTCGTCGCTGGATCAGTCATGGCCTAAGCCTGCCAAACCGGTCTTAGCCGTTGTCGTCCGACTCCTGAAGTTGCGCCTTGCCCTCATCACGCTGCATGCGTTCGATGAATCCCTCGAACGCTTCCAGGTTCTTCAACGACTCGCCCCGCTTGACTCGCCAGTCCCACTCACGCTTGATGGAGGTCGCGAAGCCGATCTCCAGCATGGGGTTGAATCCGTCGTCGGCCATCTCCAGCACCGTGCCGAGAATCCGGTCGATCTCCTCGGGTGTAACCGCGGCCAAGGGCAGCCGGCCGGTGATGTAGACGTCGCCGACCTTGTCGATCGACCACGACACGAGGTAGCTGCGGGCATTCTTCATCAGCAAGTAGGCCCACAGGTCCTCGTGGTTTTCGTCCGGATGACGCATGACGAACGCCGAGATCTGCAGCGAGTGTTCCCCGACCTTCAGGTGGCAGGCTGTCTTCAGCCGGCGAGTACCCGGCAGGTCGGCGGCGAAATGATCGTCGTCGAGCCGGTGGTATTCAATCTCGGACTCTTTGAGCGTGCTTTCGATGATCGTGACTACCTCGGATGGCGTGCGCGCGGAAGAATCAGTCATGCCCCCATCCTGCCCCCTCTGCCGGTCCTGCTCCGCCGCCGGTCCTGCTGCTCTGGAAGGATCGAGGCATGAGCAACTCACCCGTCGCGGTCGTCACCGGTGCAAGTAGCGGAATCGGCGCCGCCACAGCGCGACAACTTTCCGCTGCCGGCTATTCGGTCATTGTCGGCGCGCGCCGCGTGGATCGGCTCCTCGCCATAGCGGACGAGATCGGTGGCCAGGCGCTCCCGCTCGACGTCACCTCCGATGAAAGCGTCACGCAGTTCGTGGCCCAGTTGGATCGGGTCGACGTGTTGGTCAACAACGCCGGCGGCGCGATTGGCACCGACACGATCGCCGACGCCAAGCCCGACGAGTGGCAAGCGATGTACTCCACCAACGTGCTCGGCACCCTTCGGATGACAAAAGCCTTGCTCCCCAAGCTGATCGAGTCCGGCGCCGGCACCATCCTGCTCGTCAGCTCGACGGCCGGACTCGGTGTTTACGAAGGTGGCGGCGGTTACACCGCGGCCAAACATGGCGAACACGCGATGGCCGGGACACTGCGCCTCGAGCTGTCCGGCCAGCCGGTACGAGTCATCGAGATCAACCCTGGGATGGTCAAGACCGAGGAGTTCTCGCTCAACCGGTTCCACGGCGACCAAGCCAAGGCCGACAAGGTGTACGCGGGCGTCGAGAAGCCGCTCACTGCCGATGATGTCGCGGACGCGATCACCTGGTGCATCACCCGGCCGCAGCACGTCAACATCGACACAATGACCATCCGGCCGATCGCTCAGGCATCGAACTACAAGGTGCACCGGGTACTGCCGCCGGAACGCTAGAGAGCGCACCCGATCAGCAGGGGTTCGGGGCGCAGCTCGATCCCGAACTCGAGGAGTACGCCGTCGCGGATCGTCCGCGCCAGCGCCAGGATGTCCTCGGTCGCCGCGCCCCCGCGGTTGGTGAGTGCGAGAGTGTGCTTCGTCGACAGCGCGGCGCGCTCATTTCCAAATCCCTTGACGAATCCCGCGTGTTCGATCAGCCACGCGGCCGACGTCTTGACTAGATCACCTGACGGCCAGCTGGGCGCGTGCTCGGGGACACGATGGGCCTCAATGATCGGGTTGGTGAAGAACGAGCCGGCGCTCCACGTGTCGTGATCGTCGACGTCGAGCACCATGCCTTTGCCGCTGCGCAGGGAAAGTACGGCCTCACGCACCGCCTTCAGCGGCGCGCGGTCCCCTACCTCGACGCCCAGCGTCCGCGCTAGCTCGGCGTACCGAATCGGCGCCGACAACGGCGAGCGAACAAGCGCGAGGCGCACCCCGAGCACGACGTACCTACTCGAACCCTTGAAAACGCTTGTGCGGTAGGCGAATTCGCAGGACCTAGCTGCGAGTACGCCGACGTCGAAGCCCTGGCGGTCCCACACGTCCACGTTGACGAGTACGTCGGCAGTCTCTGCGCCGTAGGCGCCGACGTTCTGAATCGGCGTTGCGCCGGTCAGCCCGGGGATACCCGACAGGCACTCGACCCCGGACCAGCCGTTGTCGACGCACTGCGCGACGAAGTCATCCCATGGTTCACCGGCCGCGACGTCCACCAGGACGGTGTCGTCATCGTGCTCAGCAGCGATCCCGCGCAACCCGATGCGGATCGTCGTACCGGCCCATCCGGCGTCGGCAATGACCAGATTGCTCCCACCGCCCACCAACAGAACGGGCGAGCCGGCGTTGTCGGCGGCGGCGACCGCGTTGATCAGCGCCTCGGCGTCGTCGGCGTACGTCATCTGAGCGGGGCCGCCCACCCGCATCGTGGTGAAGTCGCGCAGCCGCACCGGCTCCGGCTTGACTTCGATCACGCCGCGCGCCCCAACACACTTGTAACCGCCGCGCGCACTTCTGCGCGCGCTGTCCATAGCGGCGCCGATTCAGTAAAGATCCGCAGCGTCGCATCCGGGAGTACGTCGGCGAGCTGGTGAGCGGTCTGCACAAAATGGGTCGGGTCACCCTCGGCGCCGATCACAATCGACGGCGCGAGTACTCGTTCAAGCTGGGCCGGGGAGGCAATCGGCGCCTCCGACTCGACCACATGCAGTAGGTCGCTGATCCCATCTCGCAGGAGGCGGTCGGCACGGGTCGCCAGCCAGCGTTGCGCATCCGGGCGAGTACGCCGATCGGCCGGCATGTCCAGGCCGATCAGGTCGATGACGGCTCGACGAAGCTCCTCGTGAGCCATGCCTGACAGCAGCAACCGCGTGGTCGGTGAGCTGGGCCGGGGCTCGGTGACCGCCGCTGGCAGATAAACGCCGATCGCGTCGAAATGCATTGGCTGCTGGGCGAGCATGCGTAGCAGGGTGGCCGAACCGAGCGAGACCCCGAAGATCTGCGTGGCCCCAACCGTCTCGGCGACCTGCCAGGCATCCGCCGCGAGGTCGTCGTACGTCACTCCAGCCGCAGCATCGCTCGACCCGCCATGCGAGCGCGCATGCATGAAGACCTTGGTGCCCGGTACGCCGCTCGCGAGCGGCCGAGTGTCGTCGATCCCGCCACCGAGACCGTGCATAAACAGGGTTACCGGTACCCCCGAACCGAATTCGGCGTACTCGATGGAGGCGGGCGAGGTGACCCCTGGGGACTTGAGATATTTCAGCGAAGGCGCCGCTACCAACGCGAGTCTCCGCGCTGGATCCCGCGCACCGCCGGACGCACGTCAGCGAGGTAGACCCCGACCGCGACGGCCGCCACCAAGCCGAGGATCTGCATGAACCCGAAGAAGTACAGCACGACGCCGGCCACCAGGTTGATAAGCATCCAGGCAGGTTTCGTCAGCTTCTCGGCAACGGTGTACGCCACGACCGGCCGGTACGCCGAATCGAGGATTGCCCACACCGCCAACGCGACACAACCCCACCGCAAAGCCTCGGAGAGGTAGTACTGGAAGTAAGCCAACGCCATAACCACGACACCAGAGTATTACCTCTAGGCCAGACGCGCCGACGGCGACCGGCCGCGATCGATAAGAAGCAGCACGACAGATGCCACCTCGCGTGAGCGAGGTGGCATCTGGGATGTGCTTATCGGCCTTTTAGGACCGCATGAGCGGAACTAGGAGTTTGCAGGCTTGGCCGGCGCGCTCGTAGCGGTCGCGCTCTTCGCGGGCGCCTTCTTGGCAGCGGCCTTCTTGGCCGGCGCCTTCTTGGCGGGCGCCTTCTTGGCTGCGGTGGTAGTCCGGCCCTGCGCTCCTTCACGAGCGGCAGCGCTGCGAACGCCGGTGCGAGCCGACTTCTTTACCTCGCGAGCGCTATCGGCGACGGCGTCTGCGCCGGCCTCGATGATCTCGTTGACGTTCTTCTCACCACGAGTGATGAGAGTGCGGGCCGACTCGCTCGCCTCGGCAGCAGCTTCGCTGACCTTCTTGACGACCGGGTTCTTCGAGAAGTCCTTGGACAGCTCTTCGAAGACCTTCTCGCCACGCGTGGACAGCTGACCGTAGAACTTCGCGACCTGCGTCGAGTAGTCGTCGAAAGCCTTCTTGGCTTCCTCGAGGTCGAACTTGCCAACCAGGTTGGGAAGCTGCTGAGCCTTTTCCCGGCTCTCGGCGAGCGCCTTCTCGATTTCCTTGCGCAGGTCAGCGAGCTTGGCGTTGAAGTCGGTGGTGAACTCCTCGGCCTGCTCCTGAACCTTCGCGAAGAACGTCTTGCTCTGTTCGAGCGCGAGGTCGTTAGCGCCGACCCATGCGTAGAACGGCTTGCTGCTCGAGGCCGCAGCGCTCTTCGCGTCTTCGAACGACTTTTCGGCATATGCCTTGATGTCTTGTGCCAACGTCATGTTGGTTACCTCCTGTCCCGGCTAACCCGGGTGTTTGGTGAGTTTTGCTTGGCTATTTGGTTTTGGTCGGGCTACTTGGTCGCCGTTGGTGCGGCGGCCGGCTCGTCGGATGAGTCATCCGGCGTACCGGTGTCGCGTTCGGCGTCGGTCTCGTGGCAGAAGGACTGATAGATATCGACCAGCACTTGTTTTTGCCGTTCGGTGAGGCGTACGTCGCCAAAGATCGCGTTTTCGACGGTGCGATCGGTGGGCGCCTGCGCCATCAGGCCAGCCTTGACGTAGAGCGTCTCGGCCGAGATTCGAAGCCCCTTGGCAATCTGTTGCAGAATGTCCGCGCTTGGCTTGCGCAGTCCGCGTTCGATCTGGGAGAGGTACGGGTTGCTTACCTCAGCGAGCTCGGCAAGCTGACGTAGCGAAACCTTGGCCTGGTCGCGCTGCTCTTTGATGAACTCGCCGAGCTGGTTGAGGTTGTTGTTCAGGTTCGCCACCACGACTTCGTCCCTTCGTCTGCTTGCTGTCTCGCTAACTACTGTAAGCACCCTTGCTAACTATTGCAAGCAGTCTGCTAGCGAGACCCTGTGAGCCCGATCCCACTCCCCGCGATGGCGTACGCCGCAACCGCTTTCATCGGCGACACAATCCGTCGATAGGGTGCATACATGCCAATTCGCCCCATTGTGATGGTCGGAGATCCCGTCCTGCATACGCCGACCAAACCAATCGACGAGATTACCGACGAGATCCGCGCACTCATCGACGACTTGTGGGAAACCAACGACGCGGCGAACGGCGCGGGTCTCGCGGCCAACCAGATCGGCGTGCCGCTGCGAGTATTCGTCTATGACTGTCCCGACGACGACGGCATACGCCATCGCGGCCTCGTCATCAATCCGCAGATTGAGACGAGCCCGATTCCGGAGGGCATGCCGGACCCGGAGGACGACTGGGAAGGCTGCTTGTCGGTGCCCGGCGAGGCCTTTCCCACCGGCCGCGCCGCCGAGGCCACGGTGACGGGAACCGACCTAGACGGTAATCCGGTCACCGTCAGCGGCACCGGATTCTTCGCGCGCTGCCTTCAGCACGAGACCGACCATCTGGACGGCTATCTCTACCTCGACCGCCTGGTCGGACGCAACAAGCGTGAGTCCAAGCGGTCAATCCGCGACCGCGGCTGGGCAGATAAAGGCATCACTAGCTGGGATCCGGCCACCCAACGCGCCGAGGACGTCTAGTCGGACGATCCGCGGGGACCCGACCCGTGATCCGCGGGAATTCGCATCGGATCAGGCCTTGGACGGGCGGGCAAGAACCTCCGCATTCGGGATGAAAAACACGGCAGCCGGATCCTCGCCCCACTCCCGCCATCCAGCCGAGATGTCCGCGGCCTCCTCGGCGGTTACATGACCATCAGCCACGGCCTGGACGCCGAAATTGGACGAGATGGTCCGGTCCGCCCACAGGCTCGACCACCAGGCGACCTCCTCGGCCGTCGCGTACGACCACACCGATGCGGTCAAGGTCATGTCGACTAGGCCAGCGTCTTGCGACCACTTCTTGAGATGACGGCCGGCGTTAGGTTCGGCGCGGTTGCTGCGGGTGACCGTTTGGTAGAGCTCCTGCCACTCGTCGAGCCGCGCCACCTGTGGGAACCAGCTCATCGCGGCATAGTCGGCGTCCCGAAAAGCCAGGTAACCATCCGGTTTGCACACCCGCGCCATCTCCTTGATCGCGGCGACCGGGTCGGTGAGGTGCTGCAACACTTGGTGCGCGTGTACGACGTCAAACGAGTCGTCGGCGTACTCCAGCCCATAGACGTCGCCGATCACGAACTCGATGTTGCCGACTCCCGCATCAGCGGCGTTCTTGCGTGCGGTTTCCAGCGGTTGCTCAATTGGCTCGAGACCGACTACTGATCCGCTGCTCAGGATGCGGGCGAAGTCGATCGTGATCGTTGCGGGCCCGCAACCCACGTCGAGCAGGCGCATCGCAGGACGAAGATGCGGCAACAGATATGCCGCCGAATTGTCCGCCGTACGCCAGGTGTGCGATCTGAGCACGCTTTCGTGGTGGCCATGCGTGTAACGATCCGATTCTGCACTCATGACTCAATCATGCGCCCGCCGTCCAGAATTCGGAATGCAATTTCAAATACTGAGACGACGATGTGGAACCAGCCCGTGGCCACAGATGTGCCGTTCCGCAGCACCCGAGACGAAATCATGCTGCCAAACAGCACATGTGTATGCGAAACGGGCGGGACGGGAAGACAGAAGCCACCCGAAGAGCCACTGCCGGTGTTTAGCCTGCTTGAAACCCGGCCGGAGCCGGACGCGCCGTGCGGTCGTGACGGACGGCCGGCTTTTCGTGACGGACGGCCGGCTTTCGTGACGGACGGCCGGCTCTTCGTGACTGTGCGGTCAAGGGATTGTCGCAACACCCTGAAACCGTGAATCGAGGCCGGTATGGGTATCGAGGTAGACGCGCGTGAGGCAGTGATCAGAC
>NZ_PVUE01000033.1 GCF_003003235.1 Antricoccus suffuscus | reverse complement strand
CGTCGTCTGGAGGTCATCGCGATCAATGCCCCGGTGGTGGGGTGAGTGTAGACCGCGCGTAGCCACGCGTACGCCTTCACGCGTTCTTGGCGTTTGTCGGCCCGCTTCCGGTCACCGTCCGATGACGGACCGTCTGATGACGGACCGTCGGGCGGTTTCCCGCCCGTAGGTCTCCGATCGCCGGGCGGTTTCTCGCCCGGTGGTCTGCGATTGCCTGGTGGAACCGTGTCGCCGGGTGGATGTCCGCCCGGGTCATGGAATCGATCCGCCGCGCCGCTCGCGTTACTGTCCGCGTCGGCGTGCCGCCGACGCTCGGCCGCGTAGCGGCTGGGCTCGGCCGCAGGGTCGGCGTCCTGGGTGCCGTGATGACTGTTCGTGCCGCCCTTGTCGCCGGTGGCTGGCTCGGTCGCAGGCTTGCCGGTGGCGGTCGCGTCTTGGTAGCGGACCGCGTCGCGGATCAGGTCGCGGGCGGTGCCCGCGGGAATGGAGCCGTACCCGGGTAGATAGGCCGGTTCGGTCCCTCCGGCCAGCAGGGTCCGGTCGGTGATGACGAGCCGGATATCGACCGGGACCGGCTCCGTGACGCAGGCTTCTCCGGTGACGCGTTCGATGAGGGTGTCGGCCATGATCTGTCCCCGGCTCCGCGGGTCCCCGCGCGCGATCAGACCGGTCGCGTGTTTATACAGCGCCCCGTACGCGGCGATGCCGTGCGTCATCGGTAGTAGCCCGGTCAAGTAGCTCATGCCGTCCGGCGCGGGGCGGAGGGTGACGCGCCGGCCGCGGGCGGCTTTGCGGGCCCGTTCAGCCAGCGCGGCATTGTCTAACTGGAGGGCGTGTTTGTGGGCTTCGCCGGTGAACCGGCGGTTACCCCACCCGGTGACCGCGTCAGTGTCGGCGGCGAGGCGCCGGTCGACTTCGCGTTGGTCGGCTTCGCTCAGGCACGCGATTTCACGGAGGATCAGGCTGGCCCGCCATTCCGACAGCCGGCCCAGTTCCAGGGCCCGCATGGTGTGCGGCAACACGCGTATCAGCGCGACCGCGAGGCCGAGGTGCTGGCCGCCTTTACGGGGCGCGTCGCGGCGGGCGGCGGCGATCTGTTCACCGACACCGCGCCCGAGACGCCGCCGCGGGGTGCCGGCGGCTGCTTGTTGGTCGCGTTGCGAGGCGTGGAAGGAGACCGCGAGTCGGGCTTGCGCGGCCGCGGCGGCGGCTTTGAGTTCTTCCAGGGCCCGGATCTGGTCGATCCGGACCGCGTCACTCATGCTGTCGTCGTGGGTGCCGGCGAGGCTTTCGCGGAACGTGCGCAACGCGATCAGGTCTGGTGCGCGGCCGGACGCGGCGGGCCCGAGTGGGGTCAGGACATCGTCCTGCTCGCCCTCGGGTGCTGCCTGCGTTTCGGTGGTCTCGAGCATGTGTCTAGTCTAGTACTGGTGTACGACACGTCGCGATACTCGAGACCGGCCTGTGGACAGACGAGGCTTTTCGCGGGGCGGGCTGCCCGTGGCCGGGGACCAGACCGGCGTACGGGAGCGACGGACGAGCGGACATTCGCGACGGACGGCGAGATATTCGTGACGGACGGCGAGACATCCGTGACGGACGAGCGCTAGCGGCGAGGGATCAGGACCGTGTAGTCGAAGTCAAGTACGACGGCGGCGTCGTACTTGCCGTCAGCGCCCTTATATGGGTACGACGAGCAGTCCTGGTCTTTGGTTGCAACAGTGCGCACGCGTAGGGCGCCGACGTCCGTGCGGCCGGGTAGTTCGGTCCGCTCGAGGATCTCTGACCACGCATAGACGGTGTCACCGGCGAAGGTCGGGTTGGTATGCGACCCGCCGTTGATCGCGGCGACGTACTGCGCGTTGGCCAACCCGTTGAAGGACAGTGCCCGGGCGAGGCTGATGATGTTGCCGCCGTAGATGAGGCGGCGCCCGTTGCGGCTCTGGCTCTGGGTGTGCTGGTTGAAGTGCACCTTGGCGGTGTTTTGGTAGAGCCGGGTCGCGATCATGTGCTCGGCCTCTTCGATGGTCATACCGTCGATGTGGTCGATTTTCTCCCCGACTTCATAGTCGTCCCAAAGGTACGGCGAACCGGCAAGCGCGGTGTCGTAGGACTGCCCCGAGAGAGTGAACGGCACATTGAGGTCGGCCACGGCTACGGCGCCGGGAAGATCTGGCAGCACAGTCTCCGGTGCGGCGGCCGAAGGATTCTTTTTGTTGACCATGACCCATCGCACGTAGTCGACGACCATTTCGTCGCGCTGGTTGACGCCGATCGTGTTGACATAGACGACCCCGGTCTTGCCGTTGCTGTTCTCTTTCAGCCCGATGATCTTGGAGGTCGCAGTGACGGTGTCACCCGGGTACGCCGGTACGCCGAACTTGCCGCCGGCGTACCCAAGATTCGCGACGGCATTAAGCGAGATGTCTGGCACGGTCTTGCCGAAGACGAGATGGAAAACCAGCAGGGGATCGACGGGCATCGAGTCCATCCCCATTGATTCGGCGAACGTTGTGGCGGAAGTCAACGCGAAGCGGGAGCCATATAGCGCCGTATAGAGGGCGAGGTCGCCTTCGGTGATCGTGCGCGGTGTCGCGTGCGCGATCTGCTGGCCGACGGTGAAGTCTTCGAAATAATTGCCGGGCTGCGTCTTTTCGGTCATGTCCTCGCCTGCTTCGTTCGGTAGGTCCGGCCCAACGGTAGTAAACGGTGCGTTGATCCCGCGCACTGGCTGCACGGGATCAACGCGCCGCAAGTTGTTACAGCTGCGAATCCACGTCGTCCGGGCGCGCGGGCCAGGCCTGCTTGAGCACCTGCGGGTAGTCCTCGCTGACGCGGCCAGGGAAATTGGCTGGGCGTTTCTCGAGGAATGAGGTGACGCCTTCGGCCGCGTCCTTGCCTTTGCCGAGCTCGTAGATCGCGCGGGAGTCGGCACGATGAGCGTCCCACGGGGATGACTCACCGAGCATCGACCACATCAACTGGCTCGATACCGCGACCGAGATCGAAGAGGTGTTCTCGACGATCTCGCGAGCGATCTCCTTAGCGGTGTTGAGGACTTCACCGTCGGGTACGACGCGCGACACCAGCCGGCCGTTGAGTGCCTCGGCCGCGGGGAACACGCGTCCGGTCGAGACCCACTCCATCGCCTGCGAGATGCCGACAATGCGGGGCAGGAACCAGCTGGAACCTGCCTCGGGGGAGATGCCACGGCGGGAGAAGACAAACCCGAACTTCGCCGATTCGGCCGCGATCCTGATGTCCATCGGCAGCGTCATCGTGACACCGATGCCGACCGCTGGGCCGTTGATGGCGCCGATGACCGGCTTGCGGCATGCCGCGATCGTCATGGTCACCGCGCCGCCGCCGTCGCGGGGAATTCCATCGATGGTGCCGAAGTCCTTACGCTCGTCGGAGCGGGTCTTGTCGTTGGCGTCGAAGGTTGCGCCGCCGCGCCCGAGGTCTGCGCCGGCGCAGAAGCCGCGTCCTTCGCCGGTCACGATGACAACACGGACATCGTCGTCAGCGTCGGCCTGCTTGAAGGCAGTGATGAGCTCTCGAGCCATGTCGGTGGTGAAGGCGTTGAGACGGTCAGGACGGTTGAGGGTGATGGTGGCGACGCGGTCTTCGACGTCGTACTTGATCGCGGTGAAATCACTCATTGATTGACCTCCGGATTGGGAAATGTCCATTCATCATGGCGTACGCCGAAGCCGAAGCCGTACGGCACTCACGGATGTGTACCACGAGCCGATGGGCCGACCGTGGCGGCGTGAGATAAGTTGACGAGGAAGCCAACTGGGAGTCAGGGAGTAACTCATGCAAACGAGGATCACCGAACTACTGGGGACCGAGTACCCCATCGTGCAGGGCGGCATGCACTTTGTGGGACTGGCCGAGCTTGCATCCGCCGTCTCTAACGCCGGCGGACTGGGCATCATCACCGCGCTCACTCAGAAGACGCCAGAAGATCTCGCCGCGGAAATCGAACGCTGTCATCAAATGACCGATAAGCCGTTCGGCGTCAACTTGACTTTCCTCCCGACGCTCAACCCGCCGAACTACGAGGCGTACGTCCAGGCTGTCATCGACGGAGGTGTGAAGATCGTCGAGACCGCAGGGAACAACCCGGCGAAGTGGCTGCCGATCCTCAAGGAAAACGACATCAAGGTGATCCACAAGTGCACGTCGGTGCGGCATGCGCTCAAGGCTGAGTCCATCGGCTGTGACGCGGTGAGCGTCGACGGGTTCGAGTGCGGCGGGCATCCTGGCGAGGACGACGTTCCCAACATGATCCTGCTGCCACGCGCGGCCGAGGAGCTCACCGTGCCGTTCCTGGCATCCGGCGGTATGGCAGACGGTCGATCGCTGGCTGCGGCGTTGTCGCTCGGGGCCGACGGCATGAACCTCGGCACCCGATTCATGGCGACGGTCGAGGCGCCTATTCACGACGCGGTTAAGCAGGCCATCGTTGCGGCCACCGAGCTCGACACTCGTCTGGTGATGCGGCCCCTGCGCAACACCGAGCGCGTGCTGACGAACCCCGCCGTCGAGCGGCTGCTGGAGAAGGAGCGGACGCTCGGCAGCGATATCAAGTTCGAGGACATCATCGAGGAGGTTGCCGGCGTCTACCCACGGGTCATGCAAGAAGGCAAGCCGGAGTCGGGCGCATGGTCGTGTGGCATGGTCGCCGGCCTCATCAATGACATCCCGACCTGCAAGGAGCTCATCGACGGGATCATCGAACAGGCTCGCAGCATCGTCAACGATCGCCTCGTCAAGCTCATGGCGTAAGTAGCCGCCTGGAATACCTAGTACGCCACGGCGGTTGCTCCTAGCGTGCGGTTGGCGCACGGCGATCTTCGCGGATGGGAAAACAGACATGGTTGCTGGACTCGGGCAGTACGGCGTGTGGCAGGGCGAATCACTGGTGACGCCGCAGTTGGCGCGCGAACTGGAGCGGCTGGGGTTCGGCACCGTGTGGCTGGGCTCTGCTCATGGCGATCTGAAGGTCGTCGATGAGCTGCTTGAGGCCACGACAACCCTCAAAGTCGCGACCGGCATCGTCAACATTTGGAACGACCCGGCCGACGAAGTAGCGGCGGCGTACACGAGGGTCCAGTCGCGCCATCCCGGTCGGTTCCTGCTCGGGATCGGCGCGGGTCATCGGGAGGCTGTCGGCGCGGCGTACGTCAAGCCTTATCAAGCGGTCGTGGACTATCTCGATGCCCTCGACGCGGCCGGCGTGCCCAAGGACGCGCGGGTGATCGCGGCGCTCGGCCCGAAGATGGTGCGATTGTCGGGTGAGCGGTCTGCAGGAGCGCACCCTTATCTGGTCACCCCCGACCACACAGCGCAGGCCCGCGAGATTCTCGGCACCGGCGTACTTCTGGCACCCGAACAAAAAGTTGTGCTGCAGACCGATCCGGACAAGGCACGGGAGATTGGCCGCCCCCGCGTCGACCGGCCCTACCTACACCTGCGCAACTACGTCAATAACCTGCGCGCATTTGGCTTCGACGACACAGATATAGCCGATGGCGGTAGCGACCGGCTGATCGATGCCCTCGTGGCGCGGGGAGACGCGCGCGCTATCACCGAGCGGCTGAATGAACATCTTGAGGCTGGTGCAGACCATGTGGCTATCCAGTTGCTCACGGCCAAAGGCGACGACCCGATTCCCGGCTATACAGCGCTCGCGGAGGAGCTCTTCGCCTGACGGGCTGGCTATCTCGGCGGGATGCGGGTCTCCCCGCTGGCGAGCACTTGGCGTAGCGCGGATCGGGTTTCTGTCGGGACCTCGCTATACGTTTAGGCATCCGAAGTTTGCTAGCGCGTTGCCCACACGCAGAGGAGGATGATCGCGTGCGCAATGTTGCGGTCGAGGCGGCCCGGTTCCTCGCAATGCACGCCGACCAGCAGATCACACTGCACGACGTGGCCGACCACGTCAGCTACAGCCCATTTCACCTCGCGCGGTCCTTCGAGCGAGTGATTGGCGTACCGCCTGGCCACTACCTCGCATCGCAACGGTTTCAGCGTGCCAAACAGATCCTGCTTACCTGTGACGACTCGGTCCTCGACGTCTGTTACGCGGTCGGCTTTAACTCGGTCGGCACCTTCACGTCGAGGTTTCGGTCGGCGGTCGGCGTAACCCCGACTCAGTTCCGCCGGTTGCCCGACCAGATCGGGTCGCCAGTCCGGCCAATTCGCATTATCGGCCCGGCGGGCCGCGGCGCGGTCGTGTCGGGAGCAATACGCATGTCGTCCGCGGCGGTCGCGCTGGCAGGTGCCCGACCGTCCATCTACGTCGGCCTGTTCGCGCGCCGCGACCCGCGCGGCGTTCCAGTCGCCGGCGCCTTGCTCACCGGTACGACGGACTACGTGCTCACGGGCGTACCTTCGGGGACGTTCTGGGTGTTGGCCTCGGCGCTGTCCACGCATGCAGACAGTCACGCGCAGCTTGTGCCGAAGCAGACTGTCAGTGGAGGTGCTCCGCAGCCGATCCACGCTGGACCCGACAACCTCGCTCATCGACGTGATTTGTTCCTTGATATCGCCGCAGACTGGGCCGCTCCGGTTCTTGTCGCGCTACCGGCGCTCGCGACTGCGGGTGCGCAAGATCGAAGAAGACAAGCCTGACCGCGCCAGTCAGACTGGTTGCACACCACCTACCAGGGAGGCTCACAATGCCTGCACGCGATGCATCTACATCACCGGTCGGCGCTCCGTGCTGGATCGACCTATTCAGCTCCGATCCCGACCGCGCCCAAGACTTCTACGGGACACTATTCGGCTGGACCGGCCAAAGTGCCGGCGAGGACTACGGCGGTTACGTCAACTTCACTAAGGACGGCAAGCAGATTGCCGGGATGATGAAAAATGACGGCAGCGGCGGTCAGCCTGACGGTTGGACCATCTACCTCAGTACGCCGGACGCGGAGTCCACCGCTCAGGCCGCCGCGAGTGCTGGCGGCCAGATTGTCGTACCGGTCATGGTGGTGCCGGATCAGGGTTCGATGGCAGTTGTCGTCGATGCTGGTGGCGCCGCGGTCGGCATCTGGCAGCCCACCGGGCATCCGGGCACCGAGACCCTCGGCGAACCCGGCGTTCCGTGCTGGTTCGAGTTACTTACCCGGGACTACGCCGCGTCGGTCGCCTTCTACGAGCAGGCGTTCGGGTGGACCGTCGATGTCATGAGCGACACCGACGACTTCCGCTACAGCACGCTGACAAAAGGGGATATGCAGTACGCAGGAGTCATGGACGCAGCCAGTTATCTCCCTGAGGGCGTTCCCGCGCACTGGACCGTCTATCTCGGTACGGCGGACGTCGATGCCACGCTCGCTCAGGTCACGAAGCTTGGCGGCACGGTCCTGCAGCCCGCCGAAGACTCTCCGTATGGTCGGGTCGCGCAGGCGGCCGATCCGACCGGCGCAGTGTTTAAGCTCGTCTCTGCGTAACCACCGGCACCCGTGGTCACCGGCAACTCTGTGTGATCACGGGCGTCGCGCTAGCGACTGGGCGTGGCGAACAGGCCAGCGGCGTACTGTGCCGTGGCCTGCTGGGTGGCCTTGTAGTGGATCTTCTTCCCGGTCGCGGTGACCGGCAACGACTCCACGAAGCTGTATGCGCGCGGGCGTTTGTAGTCCGAGAGCATCGAGTGGGCGCGACAGTGTGCATCGCATTCGTCGGCGGTCAATGACCCGTCCGCCGCGACGACGAACGCGACGACTTGCCTGCCCCACTTGGGATCTGGGATGCCGACGACCATCGAGTCGGTGACTTTGGGGTGCTCGTTGAGGGCCTCCTCGACCTGCACCGGATGCACGTTTTCACCGCCGGTGATGATCATGTCGTCCTTGCGTCCGACGATCGTGACGTAGCCATCGGCGTCCCACGTGGCGAGATCGCCGATGTAGAGCCAACCGTCGCGGAACTTCGCCTCTTGCTGCTCCGGGGAGTTCACGTAGCTGAAGCCGCTCTTGGGCGACCGTACGACGACCTCACCC
This sequence comes from Antricoccus suffuscus, assembly GCF_003003235.1. Taxonomy (NCBI): domain Bacteria; kingdom Bacillati; phylum Actinomycetota; class Actinomycetes; order Geodermatophilales; family Antricoccaceae; genus Antricoccus; species Antricoccus suffuscus. The sequence continues at coordinate 12,654 of NZ_PVUE01000033.1, read as the reverse complement.
ACCTCGGTGTTGTCTCGCTTGGCCCACTCGTCCGGGGGAGCGAAGCCGTCCTCGCGCAGGCGCACCACCGCGACGTCATCGTCGGTGCATGAGCGCCCCGCGGATCCGGCGTGCTCAGGCAAGTCCGTCGGGCGCAGGAACGTGTTCCAGAAAGCTTCGGTCGTGCCGTACCCGTTGAAGATGTTGGGCGTAAGCACCCGCTGGTAACGCAGGGTGGCTTCCCGCTCAAGCGGGGAGCCCATTGTGACGATTCCCTTCAGCGTTGACAGGTCGCGCGGGCTCTTTTCTTGTACGGCGGCCAGCATCGCAAGATTTGTCGGCGCGCCTACTAGAAAGGTGAGGTGGTAGCGCTCGACGTGGTCGAGGCAGGTCGCCGCGTCGAAGGCAGCCAGAGGCACCACGCCCGCGCCAAGGTAGAAGCATGGGTTCGGCCCACCCGAGTAGAGCCCGCCACGGTGAAACCACGGCGTCATGTTGAGAGTGCGGTCATTCGGCGTGAGCGGGAAATGCATGATTACGTCGTGCGCGGTGAAGATCTCGACGAGACTGTTGAGCGCCACGCCCTTGGGCAGACCGGTCGTGCCTGACGTGTACAGCCGAGTCGTCTCGTCGTACGTCGAACGGTTGAGCGGCGGTAGGTCAGCGGTCGATGCCGGCACGTCGTCGAAGCGGATCGCGCCCGGCAGCGGATCCTCCGGGCCGACGCAGACCAGCAGAGGCGGGCGATGTTTGGCGAGCTTGAGTGCTTCAGCGGTCGCCTCGCGCATCGACCCGTCGTACACGAAGGCCGCAGGCTGACTGTCGTCGAGAATGTACGCCGTCTCGCCCGGTGCGAGCCGGTAGTTGATTGGTGAGCCGATCATCCCGGCGGCTTGCGTCGCCAGATAAAGCTGCGCGAACTGCGGACTGTTCATCAGCTGATAGGTGACGACCTGTTCTCGCGCCACACCAGCGCGCAGCAGACCGGTCGCGAGCAGATCGACTTGCCGGCCGAGTTCGGCGTATGTCCACGTCGTGTCACTGATCGGGTCAATGATCGCAAGCGACCGCGCGTAGCGATCTACATTCCGCCGAAACCCCGCTATATAGCTGAATTCCTTCTCGATGAAGTTGCGGAAGATGCTCGGGTCGTACGTCGTCACGCCTGCCCCCAGAACTGTGTATCGGTATTGGACTGATCGTAACGCCGCCATGACCTATCCGGCCATGGTTAACCCGCCGCTCACGCTGAGGACCTGCCCGGTGATGTACGACGCGGCATCCGAGGCAAAGAACGCGACCGCGGCGGCGACTTCCTCGGGCTGGGCGATTCGCCGAAACGGAATTGCCTTCGTCAACGCGGCCTTGAGCTTGGGGTCGAACGATTGGAACAACGGCGTGTCCGTGGGACCGGGGCACACGCAGTTGACCGTGATTTCCGATCGTGCGACTTCGCGCGCGACCGACTTGGTCAATGCAATCACGCCGCCTTTCGCACCCGCATAGATCGTCTCGCCGCTGCTGCCGACCCGTCCGGCATCGCTGGCGACGTTGACGATTCTGCCGCCGCCGGCTGTGATCATGCCGGGCAGAAACTCCTGGCACATGAAGACTGGACCCAGGTAGTTGACGGCTGTGATTTTGCGAGCGAATTCCTCGTCGGCGTCGACGAAACTGCCCATCCGGTCCCACCCGGCCGCGTTGACCAGGATGGTCGGCGTACCGAGATCGGCGGTGACATCTGCACGCAGTCGGCGCACCGACTCAGGCTCGCTGATGTCGACGGTGTATCCGCGCATCCGGTCTGGACTGGTCGCAGTCGTCTCGGCGGCGCCGTCCGCGTCGAGATCGGCTACCGCGACCAGAACGCCGCTGGCCGCGAGCGAGTGCACGATCGCGCGGCCAATCCCTGACGCGCCGCCAGTCACGACCGCGACTTTAGCCGTCATGCGAGTAGGTCCTGGTATTTGCGGCGCCGGCGCGGATCGAGGGAAGAGCGAAGAACAAGCGCGGTTTGACCCGTAACATATTCGTCAAGTGTGTAACGGGATTTGAAGTGCCAGTACTTGAGCGACCACATCTGGGCGAAAATCATCAGGTCGTAAGTGAAGAGGTCGACGTTGACCTCGGTAAGGAGACCTTGGTCGACGGCCGTCTCGACCGCGTCGCGCAACGGCTTACTCGTCTTAAACTCAAGGGTCATGATCTGCTCGCGGCCGGACTGTTCGAGAGTCTTGCCGTCGCGGTAGGTGAGCAGCGCGGCCGCGCGGTTTTCGTCGATGATCTCGCAGTACGCGCGGAAGCCGGCCGCGATTCGGCGGATCGGATCGTCGCCGACATCGTCCATCGCGCGTGGGATCCGGTCGGCGAATGAGTCGAGTACGTCGACGATGACCCCGAGCAGGATCTCCTGCTTGCCGGCGAAGTAGCGGTAAATGAGCCCGACGCTCATTTCTGCTTCGTCGGCGATCGACTGCATCGACACTCGGTGAAACCCGTCGCGAACCATGAGCTTTGCGGCCGCGCCGAGAATCTGACGCATTCGCCATTCGGCCCGAGCCGCCTGGACGGCATCCGGCCCGGACTCTAATTCGGCTCCCGCGGGGATTGTCACATTTACTCCTTGACATCGAAGGGTGCGGAATGAATACTCATTCATTGTGAATGATGCTTCATTCATTATGCACCGCAAGGCGCGCACTTACCGGACATTTGAGAATTCGTTTCCGGGGGGAAACGGTAGGTCGCGCGATGGGTGCAGGGGGAACACAGGTCAGTGATGCGGCCTCGACGCAAAGGGGGAGCGGCAGTGCTGCTAGCGCAGCCGCATCACCGACGTTCCTACCGCTCTCTCGTGGGGTTGAGACTGACGCTGGTGCAGGTCTGCTCGATCGCAGCCCAGCTGTAGGTCATCGGGATCAGCTCGCAGCGGGACCATTTGTCATGCTGGTCGAGGTAGTGCGGGCTACGGGGGTCACCCGAAACACCGCTCAGGACTATCCAGGTCGAGTTGTCCCAGTCGCCGACGTCGAATACGTAGCGTGCGACCGCACCGGTCACGCCGTGGAACGCCGCTGTCGAGGAGCATCCGTTGGCCCAGACCGTGTCATTGTCACCGCCGATCGGTGCGCCTTGCGGACTGAGGTCGGCGTCTGGGAAGACCGCGGCGAGGGGGTGGGTCAGCGCGGCGCGGTGGTCTTCTTTCCACGGGGCCGGGTCGGACTCGGCAGCGGTACGCCGCACCGATTCGGTCAGGGCTTGCGACCAGTCCCAGCCGCCGAGCAGCGAAACGTCATCTGCGCGCAGAAGGTTGGGCAGCGACCACCATAGTTGGTCGACTGGGGATACCCCCGGCGGCGTCTTGGTGAGCGACGTACCGACGACGGCTCCGAGTCCGGAACGTTCAAGCACGATCGCGGCAAGATGGCGGCGTACATGCGCGTAGAGCGTCGCGGCAACCGACTCACCGTCCATCCGGCAGTCCCACGACGCGATCGCTGAGACGACCTTCCGCAACGCTGCGTCGTCTGGGTTCAACGACTTCAGCTTTGATTGAATCAGCAGTGCCGGGATGCTGAGCGAGTCGTGATGGATGGGGGACATGTCCTCCAGCGTCGCTCGCGGCAGGCCGTCGAGCAGGGACTCGATCCGGCGCACGCGGTTCGGCGGATGGCTGTCCGTCGTGAAGTAGTCGCCGCTGGTCGTTGCGCGGTCCACGACCCTGTTGTTGGCCGTCGCGATATAGCCGCGCGGCGGATCGTCGACTCGCGGCATCGCCTCCCATGGGATGGTGCCGTCCCATTCGTATTCGCCGGTCCAGCCCGGCACCGGGAGCCAGCCGTTCGTAGCGGGACGGCGCGGAATGATCGCGCGCACGAGGTGGCCAATGTGGCCGTCGGTGTCAGCGGCGACCAGATTGTGGTCATACAGGCCCCAGCCCTTAGTCGCGGTGAAGAGCTCGTCGCAGGTCTTCGCGGTGAGCATAGGGAGCAGGCAGTCCAGGGACCGGTCGAGTGGGTCGATCTGGATCGACTTGAGAGTCAGCGCGGTGCCACCCGACACGTCGCCGGCCACGACTGCCCCGTGCCGAGTGCGCACGATGTCGACCGCCACGTCGCTCTGCCCGCGGACCGCGATGGTCTCGGTGGACGTCTCGGCCGGCAGCCATTCGTCCTTGTAGAGGTACATCGTCGAGTCGTCGGACTTGAACTTCTCGACGTAGAAGTCCTGGAAGTCCGCGAACGCGATCGTGACGCCCCACGCCACCTTGCCGTTGTGCGCGAAGTGCGGGAATCCCGGCACCCCGGGAACAGTGAGACCGATGGTGTCGAACTCGTCCGACGCGAGATGCATTTGGTAGTACATGCTTGGCATCTCAAACACGCGGTGCGGGTCACCGGCGAGGATCGGGCGGCCGGACGCGGTTCGCTCACCGGACACCGACCAGTTGTTGCTGCCACCCCCGGTCGCGTCGGGAGCGAAGTAGTGAGCCATGGCGTCGATCGCGGGGCGGAGCTCCTTCAGGGAAGCGATCCAGTGATCTGTCTCGGCGCCGGGTGGAACCAGAAGTCGTTCTTTACCGCCGTCGTCCCATCGCAGCTTCGTGATGTCTTCCGGTGAGAGTACGGCGAGCGCCGCGGCGCGCCAGAGCTTGAAGGCGGGTGTTCCGATAAGGAAGCCGCGCTGTCGCATCGCCGCGACGCAGTGCCAACCCTCCCACGGCTCGACCTCCTCACCGAGCAGCTGATATTCCAGCGGCAGCGGGTCACCCTGAGCGAGGTAGGCGTTGACGCCGTCGGCGTACGCATCGACCATCGTCCGCGCATCGCCTCCAAGTGCCTCGTAGTCGCGTTTCGAGGCGGCGGTCGCCCCGAGGCGTCGGGCGATCTTGTCTGCCTCGATCCCGGCCGGGCCGACCCATTCAGACCATCGGCCCTGCATCTGGCGGCGCGCCGAGTCCATCAGCCACATTCGGTCCTGCGCGTGGACAAAGCCCTGCGCGATAAACGCGTCCTTCATCGACCCGGTCTTGATGTGCGCGATCGCGTAGTCGTCGCGGTGAACGGTGACCGGACCGGTCAATGCATCAACAGCAAAACTGCTGGCGGGGCCGTGCGACATTGGGTCCTCCATAGGTTGTTAGCCGAGTCCGCGATGAGTCTCGCTGGCCCCGACCGCCGCCACAAGATCCTCGCGGGCCCGCGCGACTCGCGAGCGGATCGTCCCGATGGGGCAGCGGCATACCTCGGCGGCTTCGGCGTACGACGCTCCGAGGACCTGAGTGAGAACGAAGGCCTCCTTACGTTCGGGTTCCAGCCTGTCGACCAGGTCGCGCAGCGCGGCGTAGGTCGTGAAGTCGCCCGCTAGGGTTTCGGCCCGGTCAGGTTCGGGCGCGATGTCGGGGCGACGGATGAGCGCAGGCGCGCGACGTTGCTCGCGGACGTGGTCGGCGCACACCCTGCGCGCGATGGACAACAGCCACGTCTTCGCCGACGACCGCGCGGCAAACGTCGGCAGGCTGCGAAAGGCGCGCAAGTAGGACTCTTGGGTCAGATCGTCCGCCGCCCAGTGGTTTCCGAGGTGGGCACAGAGCCGCCACACGCTGGTCTGGGTCGCGCGCACGAACATACCCATCGCGTGATCGTCACCATTGGCAGCGGCGAGTGCCCAGCGCGTGATGTCGTCGGCGGTGGGCTCGGCGGACATGAGGCGGATCACTCCCAGGGAGGCGGTCGGGCGGAACTAACAGGGCGACCCGAGCGACTAGTACGTCGTGAAGAAGCATTCCAGCAACGCGTACGGCGCTGTGCGATCACTCGTGTCGTGCACCAAGTATCGCGAATCGATTTCGGCCCGGTTCGACGGGGAGTCGACCGTCGTCGGAGATCGCGAGATCGAGCAGCACCTCGACACCTGCGCCGACTGCGCCGCGTGGTCACAGACCGCGCGCACTCTTGTCGCACCGATGCGGATGATGCCGGCGCCGACCGGCAATCTGACCGAGTCCATCCTGCGCGCGGTCAGTGCGACGAGGGCACACCCGCCATTCGCGGCATTGGTCGCGCGGTGCGGTCTGCTTGCGATCGCGCTCATCCAAGCGGCTGTGGCGCTGCCGATGCTGCTGACCGGCGCAGACTCGATGCACGCTCCGGAACATATTGCGCACGAGTCCGGTGCATGGAATCTCGCCCTGGCCGCCGCCTTTCTGACGGTGGTGATCCGGCCGCGATTCGCTTCGGCGTTCCTACCGATGGTCGGCGTACTTGTCGTCGTGCTGAGTGTCGTGTGCGCCTCTGACCTGGCCACCGGTCATGTGACCGTGGCTCGGGTCCTCACACACGTGATGATGTTGGGTGGTCTCGGACTGCTGGCCACGCTGTCTCTTATCGGCAAGCCGCGCCCGAAGTGGCGGCTGCACAGGGGCGCGGTCAAGCGGGTGACTTCGCACTAGTGACCAGCACACTTGTCGGTTCGGGGCCGGCCATGACCAAGGTTTGGCGCGCGCCGTCGTTCTGGCGGCGAACGCTCGCCGCCGTACTGCTGATGTTCGTCGGTGGGCTCCTTGCCGCGACGCCGGCGTCGGCGCACGCGCTGCTGGAGCAGTCCAACCCGACAAATGGCGAGGTGTTGCCGAAGGCGCCGAACCAGGTCGAGTTCGACTTCTCCGAAAATGTATCCCTGAGCCTCGGTTACGTCCGTGTCGTGGACACCAAGGGCAATCGGGTCGACGACGGTAAGACCAGCAATCCCGGTGGCGATGGCTCGAAGGTTGCGATCGGGCTACCGTCCGGTCTGCCCGATGGTGGCTATATCGCCAGTTATCGGGTGATTTCCGCCGATTCACATCCGGTATCGGGAGCGATTTCGTTTGCCGTTGGCACCGGGGCGGCGCCCAACATTGACAGTGCCGGCACGCAAACGTCCGCGGCGTCGTCCGACCCGGTGGTCGCTATTGCCTATCCGGTCGTGCGGTGGCTCGGTTATCTAGGGTTCTCTCTGCTTGTCGGGGTGATCGCCTTCGCTGGTTTCGTGCACCGGCCGTTGCGTCGCGACAAGCGCATTCGGCGCATCGGGTGGATCGGATTCGATATTGCGATCGGTAGCACGGTGCTTGGCGTGCTGTTGCAAGGCGTATACGGCGCCGGCCGCGGTCTCGGCTCGCTGTTCGACTACAGCCTGATCGCCGCCACACTCGAGACCAACCTCGGACGGATGTACGCGCTTCGGTTAGTCGTACTGGGGTTCCTAGGAGTGCTGCTATGGGAGTGGCTCAGTGCCCGCGTCGTGGCACGCTGGCTGACGTATACAGCTACCGGGTTGGCCGTGTGCATGGCCGCCACGATCTCCGGCGGTGGTCACGCGAGTTCCCAGGGGTTCTCGCCGGTCATGCTCGGAGCAGACATGCTGCACCTGCTGGCGATGGGCATGTGGATCGGCGGCCTGGTGATCGTGCTGGCAGTGGTTATCCCACGCGTCGACGACGAGGACATGCCGCAGGTGGTGGGAGAGTTCTCAAACCTCGCGCTGCTGAGTGTCATCGTGATCATCGTGACCGGTGCATTCCAGGCGCTTGTCCAGGTCGGCTCGTTCGGTGCGTTGTTCAGTACGACGTATGGCTGGCTCGTCGTCGCCAAGATCGTTGGCCTGCTGATACTGGTCGTACTCGCCTACGGGAGCCGGTCGTGGGTAAACAACCGGGTCGCGGCGCAGACCGAAGACGTGCCGGTGCCCACCCGCGCGAAGTTGCGGAACAGGATTATCGCCGAAGTCGTGGTGGCCGCGGCCGTGATCGGAGTGGCGGCCGTACTCGTGTCAGAGCCGCCGGCGAAGGATGTGTACGCCGCACCGGCCAACACCACCGTCACATTCTCGAACGGATCGACGGCGCAGGTCACCGTCGATCCCGACCGTGCGGGTCAGAATGCCTTGCATATCTACGTCTTTGACAAGAACGGCGCGATCCAGAACGTGCCGAAGGTGACGACGACGATCGAGCAGAAGGCGGCGAAGGTGGGGCCGCTCGAGGTGCCGCTCACCAAGGCTGGCACTGGACATTTCTTGACGTCACGTCAGAACTTCCCCATTAAAGGCGACTGGACGATCACCATCACCCTCAACCTCGGTGAGTTCGACCAGTACGTCGCAAGCACCGTCGTAACAGTCGGTTGACCCAGATGAAAGGCATACATACATGAGGAAAAAGTTCAGTCTCCGCGCGCTAACAGTGTTGCTAGCGACGGCCGCGGCGGTGATGGCCGGTGCAGGAGCGGCCTTCGCGCACGTCACGGTCAGCAGTCCCAACGCCGCGAAGGGTGGGTATGCGACGGTAGCGGTCAAGGTTCCGACCGAAAGTGACACCGCCTCCACGGTGGGCATCAAACTGCAGTTGCCCACGGACGCGCCATTCAAGTCGGTGACCATCCAGCCGAAGGCCGGATGGACTTACTCCGTGGACAAGAGTGGCGACACGGTCAGCGCAATCACGTGGACCGCTACTGGTGATGGAATCAAGCCGGGCGAGTTCGACACATTCAACATCTCGGTCGGTCCACTGCCTACGGACAAGGACTCCGTTACGTTCAAAGCCATCCAGACCTACTCCGATGGCACGACTGTCAACTGGGTCGAGGAAGCGAGTGGCTCGACCGAACCAGAGCACCCCGCGCCCGCACTGACACTCTCCTCGGCGCCAGCTACGTCCGCGCATGGCGCGTCGGCTAGCAGCGCGCCCGCCACTAGCGCATCCGCTGACAGCGTCGACGGACTCGGGGTCACTGGCGTCATTCTCGGCGGAGTTGGTCTGCTCGCAGGAGTCGCGGCGCTCGTGCTGGTGCTCACCAGTCGCAAGCGCACGGCCGAGCGCTAACTAGCGACACAACTTGACCCGCAACAACACCTAGGAAGCAGCACATGACATCACCAACCGGTACGACCCGGCGCGGATTGCCGATGCGCCTGGTCGTACCGGTGTTCGCGATCGCGCTGGGTATCTTCGCCTTTGTTAAAGGATTCGATAGCCCGCCGAAACCCGCGGCCGCGCCAGTCGTACCAGCGAGCGCCACGAGGGCCGGAGACATTGCGGTGTACGGCGCGTACGTGCGGGAGCCGGCGTCGCCTCAGACCGCCGCGGCGTACCTCGTAATTACCAACGTGGGGAGCAAAACCGACACGCTCTCCTCAGTCTCGAGCGGCGCCTCGGCGACCGCGATGCTGCACGATGTCAACACATCAGGCTCGACAACGGCCGCGCCATCCAACGCCGAGCAAGCGGAGGGGGCAGAGACCATGACCGCCACTCCAAACGTGCCCATTAAGCCTGGCCAGACCATCACCCTCAAGCCGGGTGCAGGCCACATCATGTTGGAGGGTCTGATCGGCCCGATCGTGCCTGGCCAAACCGTCAACTTGTTGCTCAACTTCAACCGTGCCGGTGGCGTAGTGGTTGTGGCTCCAGTGATCGCTATCGGCGCGACACCGCCAAAGTACTGAGCCGCCGAGGTAATGAACAACAGGAGTACTGAGAGAATGATTTCCATGTCACGTCACCACTCCCGGGTTATCGCACTGTTCGCGACGCTGTTCCTTGCGCTTGGGCTGAGCGCGTGTGCGGCACCGGACTCCGGCGCGCCGTCCGACGTGACGCAGGTCGGCGGCGCTAAGTCGAAATTCGACGGGCTCGAGTTCCAAACCCCTCACGAGCGCCCGCATTTCACGCTGACCGACCAGACCGGCCAGCCGTACGACTTCTACGCTAAGACCGAAGGCATCCCGACGATTCTGTACTTCGGCTACACGCTGTGCCCCGATGTGTGCCCGCTCATCCTGGGATCGCTCGCTGACGCGCTTAACCAGGTGAAAGACAAGTATCCCGAGATCCAGGTCGTCTTTGTCACGACCGATCCCGCTAACGACACGTCGCCGGTGCTCGCGGCGTACCTCGCTCATTTCGACAGCCAACTCCCAGTGAAGTTCGTTGGTCTGACCGGAGACCTGCCGTCCGTCGAGGCCGCCCAGAAGGCCGCCGGTGTGGAAGTTGCGGAGGACAACGGCAAGACACACTCGACACTCGCGACCTTCTATGGCAGTAGCGATGTCGCGCACGTGGCGTGGCTAGCGGACACCACCAGCGACGACATCGTGCACGACATCCCACTCGCGGCTAAGTAGCGGCAGGCATGCGTCGTAGGTCGTGGTGGCGCGCCGTTGCCTCACTCGTGGTGGCGACGATCGCCTGTGTCGTCAGCTTCCTCGGCAACCCGGCTGCGGCGGAGGCACACTTCGGCGGTGCCCGGCCCTCGAACTACCACAGCTACATCGTTTCAATCAGCCCGAAGATGCCAGCGCTGTCGATTAAGACAGTCGAACAAGGCGACCGGGTCGAGGTGTCGAATCCCACCCCGACGCCCCTCGTTGTCTATGGCTACTCGCACCAGGAGCCTGGGCCCAAGGATCAGTATCTCAAGATCAGTAGAGATGGTGTCTGGGTCAACACCAAGTCCCCGGCGTACTACCTGAACCGGACGCTGCTTGGCACCTCCACACCACCTGACGGTGCGACCGACGTCGACGCGAAGCCGGTGTGGAAGAAAGTCAGCGACCAGAGCACCTATCGGTGGCACGATCACCGGGCGCACTGGATGAGCACCGATTTGCCGCCTCAGGTGCAGGCCGCGCCGGACGTGCACCACCAGATCTTTCCGGGCAATGATCTCTATTTCAAATACGGCGATACCAACTTCACGGTCGTCGTCGCGATGGACTGGGTCCCGGAGAACTCGGCGCCGTGGTGGATCGTCGTGGTGGTCGCATTCGCTGCTGCTGCGCTCGTTGGAATCGTGCGGTCCTGGCGCGCCCTGGCAGTCGGCGCAGTCGGCCTGTTGGCAATCGCGGAGGTCGGACACATCGCAGTTTCGCCTTATCCTCAGGACCCGGCACTGGGGAGCTTCTCATTCTCCCTGGCCTCGGCGCTGGTCCCGGGGATTGCGATTGTCGGCCTGTGTGCGCTTTCGGTCCGGTCGGTCGCACGACGGCACTCCTCGGCGTATTTCCTGCTCGGTGCGGCCGGTGCGTTGGCCGCGATCCAGGGCTCGTCGGATATCAGTGTCATCTGGAGTTCGCAGTTGCCGCAGACGGGCCCGGCCTGGCTCGCACGCGTCCTGATCGGGTTGGTCATCGGGCTTGGTGCGGGGCTACTGGTCGCGGCGCTCCTGCTGGGGCGCCGCGACAAGCGGGCCGCCCGTTCTTCCAACGACGGGGGAACGGCCGACGGCACATCACGGCGGACACCAGATATCGCGAGCGACAAAGAGTTCACCGAGATGGCCGAGCAGATCAGGCGGCCGCGATCCAGGGTGGATTCCGAGGGCGGCTAGGGGACCCCATCGCGTGGCGTCGCGCAAAACACGTGTAGTCTGATGCACCGGTCCACGGTGGACGAATTACTCCTCCGGTGATCACCCGTAAGGGGCTATGGCGCAGCTGGTAGCGCACCACACTGGCAGTGTGGGGGTCAGGGGTTCGAGTCCCCTTAGCTCCACTCGAGAACAATTGAGACAGTCCTCGTATTGAAGAACCCGTCCGGGCAACCGGGCGGGTTCTTTACATTCGGCTAAGCAACCGGATAACTTCGAAGCCGAACACAGGCAGTCGACCTTGAGGAATGCGCGTGCACGAGATCCGGATCAGCGCGAGTGCCAAGACGCGGCAGATGCGCACGAAGGGCAAAGAGTTCGCATTCGAGCAGATCGACCTCGCTCGCACGGCGCATCTGATCATCGACATGCAGAACGGCTTCCTCGAACCGGGCGCGCCGATTGAGGTGCCGGTCGCTCGAGACATCGTCGACAACGTCAATGCCATCAGCGCGGCGGTGCGAGATGCGGGCGGCCTTAACGTGTTTTTCCGCTTTACGGTCGACCCAGCCGACGGCTGGTCGGTCTACTTGACTAGCTTCGGCGGCGAGAACTGTCGTGACGGTGCGCAGCTGGCGTTCCGCCCCGGCGGGCACCATCATGCCGTGTATCCGGGAATCGACGTTTGCGACGGTGACGTCGTCATGAACAAGACCCGCTTCAGTGCCTTTACCGCGGGGTCGTCCCCGATTGCCGAACTCTTGGCCAAGCGGGGCATCGACACGGTGATCATTACCGGCACATTGACCAACTGCTGCTGCGAATCGACGGCGCGGGACGCGAACCAGTTGAATTTCAAGGTCATCTTCATTAGCGATGGGACTGCCGCGGTATCGGATGACGATCACAACGCCGCGCTCAACAGCCTTGCGCCGGTATTCGCCGACGTGACGACGACTCGGCGGGCGCTCAGGCTTATCTCTAACCCGCTGACCAGCGCAAACTAGGCAGGCAACGCTAGATGGGGACCCCCCTGACAGACTCTCCACGAGGCGTGTAAAGTTTCATCTCGCGCCTCCGACGGAAGCGCAAAGCAAGACAACAGCAACACACAAGCAAAACCACAACCGAACAGACTTGATCCAGACCCCCGGGTTTGACCGTCAATAATGGTTCTGGTAAGGTTTTGCAGGTTGCCCCCTGTGACTGCCGAGAGGCTGGTAGTGGGGGTGCGTCCGAACCTTGAGAACTCAACAGCGTACTTGAAAGTCAGTGCCAAATTATTTAACCCCTGGTGCTGGACCTGTTTTCTTGTTGTGCCTCC
>NZ_PVUE01000032.1 GCF_003003235.1 Antricoccus suffuscus | reverse complement strand
GCGCGGCGTTGTTTCTGTTTCGTGGTGCCGGTGACCGCGATGACCGCTTTCTCGATACGCCGCGCGAACTGGCCGGGAGTGTCGGTGTGCGCGTGCGGCAGGACCCGCGCCGTGACTTTCTCCAACTCCGTGTTGGTGAGGTCGGTGGTGTGCTCGGTGAACAGGTCCAGCTTGTGCGCGGTCATTCCGCGGTACGGGTCTCCGTCGGGGTCGAGACTAGCGACCGCTACGGCGTAGTGGCGGGTGTAGTAGCTGGCGGTGGCGAGCTGGTTTTTCGCGGTACCGGTGCTCACGCACGTCGCGGCGGCGAGTTCGGCGGCGGCGAGGTCAATGTTCTGCAGCCACGTATCGGACCCGATGTCGGGGCAGTCGGCCCCCGCATGCCGGCGACTGCTGCCGGGCACGGCGGAGGGGTCGATGAGTTGGTAGTCGGCGGTACTGAGCAGGATGCTGCGCAGGGCGAGCTTCTCGCGGTAGAGGAGTGCTTCGGCGTGTTCGATGTCGACCAGTTGGGTGAGGGTCGCCGCGAACGTCTCGGCTTTCGTGACCGGGACGGGCGACTCGGGCAGGTCGAGGCGTGGTTGTGTCCGTTCCGCCTGAACCTTATTCCTCGTACGCATGTTCGATAGTGTATCGCGTTTGGCGCTATGCGCGCAAGGCCCGTGCGTCGCTTCTTTCCTTGTGCATCAGCGAATTTTGTGACGGATGGTGGGGTACGCAGTCGCGGGCCGTCGAGGCGCGGGCGGGAGCGCGGCATGGCCAACAGCACTAGGTTTCGTAGTGAGCCTGCATGCGGCCCGACCTCAGAAGCAAGCGAGCCGCCAGTGCGGAGGTACGAAGTCGCGGATCGTGGAATGTGTGTTTAGCGGTCGTACGGCGCACTGTTGTACGCCGCCGCGAATGCGCGCCGTACGGCCCGGTGTAGCGGCATAAGCGCCGCGGACCGGGCACGCGCCTCGTGACTGTTGATCGCGCCCCCGGTGGCGTCCTGCGCGGCCACTGTCAGGACCGCCTCAAGCTGTGCGGCCCGGTGCAGAATGATCGTGGCCCGGCGAGGGAAGTGGTCGGGCAGCCGGTCGGACTCAGCCGTGTGCAGCGCCTCCGAGGAGATCCGCCCGTACGCCGGGTTCCACGATGGCACGTCCAGCGCGACAAGCGCATCGGTCGCGCGGGTGAGTTCCTCGGTCAATTCCTGGTGCGCATCGGCCGGACTGAGATAGATCTCCCGGGCAGTAGCGGCGTACGGCGTCCATTCGGTGTGGTGCGGGTCGTCAACGGTTGGGACCAGCACGAGTCCGGCGTCGCGAACCACGGCGGCCTCGCCGACGGCAAGTGCGCTGATTGAGACCGGTCCGCTGGGAAGCCCGGCCAGGTCACCGGCGGCCGGAAATGCCGCCTCGATCCGTCCGACGCCCTTCGTCGCGAGATCGGTGAGCAGCCAGCTCAACTGGCGCGAATCCTCGTGCGCCGGCAGCAGCGACAGCACGTCATGCGCGGGCTGCGATGCGGGGTGGTCAAGGGAGAACTCCGACTCCGTGGGTCGCTGCACGGGCCCGACCACTTCCGATGTGCCATCACCGATGACATGCTCGATGGCATCATCGAGAGACACCGCGCGCTGAAGGTACGCCGTACCCCACGCGGCCAGCATTCCCGAGCGTGACACGTTCACGCGGCGAGCCTAGCCGATGGTGCGATGAGCGATGTCACGCACAGGGCACAATATGACGGCGTGCCTACCTCGCTCAGGCACCCGGATCGTCGTAACCTCGCTCGGTGAGATCACACAGCTATGGCGGCGACATCCTGAAGAAGAAGGCGATCCGCGCACCACTGTCCGTCGCGGCAGAGATGGACTTGGTGCTCGAAGACGTCTCGAGCGAGTTCTGTGGGGCGATCGTCGAGATCACCAAAGACACCGTCACTCTCGAGGACCGGCGCGGTAAAAAGCGGATGTTTCCCTTGAAGCACAATGGGTTTTTACTCGAGGGCGCCGCAATTATGCTCGCCAAGCCCGAGGTGACAGCCGCGCTCACGAAGAAGCGCACCGCGTCCGGTTCGGTCGCTGCACCGCAGCAGCGGGCCAAGGTCGCCCAAGCCGGACGAATCTACGTCGAGGGCGTGCACGATGCCGCGCTCGTCGAGCGTGTCTGGGGTGACGACTTGCGCGCCGAAGGAATCGTGGTCGAACCACTTCACGGTGTCGACGATCTGGACGCCGTCATCGCGGAAATGCAGCCTACTGCTCAGGCCCGGCTCGGCGTACTCGTCGACCACCTTGTGCCGGGCAGCAAGGAGTCCCGGATCGTCGAGAAGATCCACAACCCGCACGTTCTGATCACCGGCCACCCGTTCGTCGACATCTGGCAGACCGTCCGGCCCGAGGCAGTCGGGATCAAGAAGTGGCCACAGATTCCTAAAGGGCAGCCTTGGAAGGCCGGTGTCTGCAAAGCGCTGGGCATCGAGGAGGAGTACATGATGTGGCAGAGGATCCTGTCGTCGGTCTCGACCTACGCCGACGTGGAGACGCCCTTGATCACGGCAGTGGAGCGGCTGATCGACTTCATTTACGAGGCGACCGCACCGCGCGACTAACAACGCCGCGCCGCCGTTTAGCGCGGCCCCCAACGGGTCCGTGCATGGCAGGATGGGGCTATGGCTCCGTGGGCACTGTGGTTGATAGGTGCGATCGTCGTAGCCGCGGCGGAGACGCTTAGCGGCGACTTCTTCCTGCTCATGATCGCGGGCGGAGCACTAGCCGGTGGCGGGTCGGCGCTACTCGGCGCGCCGCCGTGGCTCCAGATCATCGTCTTTGCCGTGGTATCGGTGTTGCTGATCGCGACAGTGCGGCCAATCGCGAAGCGCGCCGCCACGCGTGGCCTACCCGAACACGAAGACGGCGCCAGGGTGTACGTCGGTCGGGTGGCCAGAGTCAGCCAGGCCGTCGACGCGCATGGCGGCCGGATCAAGGTCGACGCGGACGAGTGGTCTGCACTCACGCTGTCGCCGCACGACCGATACGCCGTCGGTCAGTCTGTCCGGATCGTTGAGATTCGCGGCGCGCATGCCGTCGTCGCCGCGCTCGAATCGTTTGAAGATGAGGAAATCTGATGGATGGATACATAATTTTAGCGGTCGTCATCGTCGTGGTGATCATCATCATTGCGCGATCGGTCAAGATCGTGCCACAGGCACGGGCCGCCGTTCTTGAACGACTTGGTCGTTACCAGCGCACGCTGAATCCTGGACCCGCAATCCTCGTACCGTTCGTGGACCGGGTGCGCTCGACCATCGATCTGCGCGAGCAGGTGGTGTCCTTCCCGCCGCAGACTGTCATTACCAAGGACAACCTGCAGGTTGGCATTGACACCGTCATCTACTACCAGATCACGGACCCTCGTCAGGCGACGTACGGGATTTCAAACCTCGCCGGTGCGCTCGAGCAGTTGACCGGCACGACGCTGCGCAACCTCGTCGGCGGACTACTACTCGAAGAAGCGCTCATCTCACGCGACCAGATCAACTCGCAGTTGCGCTCGGTCCTGGACGGTACGACGGGCAACTGGGGCGTGCGGGTCGCCCGCGTGGAGATCAAGGCAATCGACCCGCCGCTGTCTATCCAGGACTCGATGGAAAAACAGATGAAGGCTGACCGCGACAAGCGGGCCATGATCTTGAACGCCGAAGGCGTCCGCGAGTCCCAGGTGCGCACTGCCGAGGGGCAGAAGCAGTCCGCGATCCTCACCGCCGAAGGGGCGAAGCAAGCGGCCATTCTGGGTGCCGAGGCGGAGCGGCAGTCAAAGATTCTGCGTGCCGAGGGCGAGCGCGCGGCGCAGTTCTTGCAGGCGCAGGGACAAGCGAAGGCTATTGAGACGGTGTTCCAGGCCATCCACGACGGCAATCCTGATCCCCGATTGCTTGCCTACCAGTATTTACAGACGTTGCCGCAGATCGCACAGGGCGACGCCAACAAGGTCTGGATTGTGCCGAGTGAGTTCTCCAACGCGCTGAAGGGGCTCGGCAAGATGGTCGGCGGCGACGACGAGACGCCCGACTCGATGTTCGCGGATCTGCCCTCCAGCGAGCAGAGTGAGCGCGCCGCCGGAATCGACACGAGCCAATGGTTCGAGTCGCAGCTGAAGGAACAGGTCGACACGGCGACGGCAGCCGCGCACATCACGATTGCGCCCGTCGAAGAGGCCGCGCCGATGTTCAGCGCCAGGCCGATGGATGTGAGTCAGGTCAGGCCGGATCCCCAGGCACGGGGAGCGGTGCCACCCGAGTCGACTCCGCCGCCTCCCGCGGACGATCCGGAGCAATAGCTCGCCATCGGTGCGAGGCGGCATTTCGGTGAATTCGGTATTTCGGTGACGATAGGGTATTTCCATGACTAGCGACCGCCCCGGCCCCGCATCCGTGCCCGCGATCGACCTCGGTGGCGGGGTGCGGATTCCCCAACTTGGGTTCGGCGTATTCCAGATTCCGGCACAGGACACGAAATCTGCGGTGCTTACGGCGATCGAGTCCGGCTACCGGCACATCGATACCGCCGCGATGTATGAGAATGAGGACGCGGTCGGAGCGGCTATCCGCGAGTCCGGATTAGCCCGCGAGGAAGTATTCGTCACCACGAAATGCAACAACCCCGACCAGGGCTATGAACCAGCGTTGCGGGGATTCGAAGCGAGCGCTGCCGAGCTCGACCTCGACTACGTCGACCTGTATCTGATTCATTGGCCACTGCCGCTACACAACCAATACATCGAGACATGGCGTGCCTTCGAGAAGCTGCAGTCCGATGGGCGGGTACGCGCCATCGGTGTTTCGAACTTTCAGGTGGCACATCTGGATCGTGTGATCGACGAGACCGGAGTGGTGCCGGCGGTCAACCAGATCGAGCTGCACCCGTTGATGCAGCAACCGGCATTGCGTGCGGCTAATGCACAGCGTGGGATCGTCACGGAGGCATGGAGTCCGCTGGCCCGCGGTGGTGACTTGCTTTCCGATCCTGTGCTGACCAAGATCGCCGCCAAGCATGGAAAGACCGCCGCACAAGTGATCTTGCGGTGGCATCTGGATCTGGGCAACATCGTTATCCCGCGGTCGGTAACGCCATCTCGCGTCGCGGAGAATTTCGACATCTTCGACTTCGCGCTTGATAACGACGACCTCGACGCGATCGGCGGTCTTGACCGTGGGGCGCGCATCGGGCCCGATCCTGACGTGTTCAACGGCAATTAGCGCTTTGGCGGGTCCGAGCAGGAAACTGGTCCTCCTGCTGCAGGCGACGTTTGTAGTCCTCTACAGCAGTGGGTTCATCGCGGGGACCATCGTGACCCGAGAGGCGCATCCGCTTGCGGTCATCTTCTGGCGATTCATCATCGCCGGATCGCTCCTTGCGTTCCTTGCACTCGGAACCAGGGCTCGATGGCCACGGACCACCCGGGAGTTTCGGGACATCGCCGTGACCGGGATTCTCCTGCAGACGACCCATTACGCCGGCACCTACCTCGGGTTCGGTGTGGGGATATCGGCCAGCCTGTCGTCGATGATCCTCGGGATGATGCCGCTCCTGGTGGCGCTCGGCGCGTGGCGGCTGTTGCGCGAACCGTTAACCAAGATGCAGACGCTGGGAACGTTTCTCGGGTTCATCGGACTGATGCTGGCGACAGTGGTGGGCGTCGAGGGCGGGGTGTCGCTGCGCGGCGTGTTTTATACGGCTATCGGTTGTATCGGGCTTGCCGCGGGCACTCTCTACCAGCGCCGGTACGGCGTTGAGATGGATCTGCGGTCGGGCGGCTCGATACAGCTCTTTGTTGGCGCCGTAGGGATCTTGCCTATCGCCTTGCTGAATGGCGGCCTCGGAATTCCGTTCACGACGCCGGTCGTTGTCGGCATGCTGTGGCTGGCGACCGCCAACTCGTTGGGGGCGATCACGTTGTTGCTTTACTTCCTCAAGCACAAGAACGCGGGCGAAGCCTCCAGCCTCTTTTACCTGATGCCAGGACTGACGGCGATCGCCGCGGTACCCCTTCTCGGACAGTCCTTGCACTGGTATTCCGTCGCCGGACTCCTGCTGACCGCAATTGGGCTGCTGCTCGTCAGCAGGTTCTCGGCATCGCGGCGTACGAGTAGGCGAATCGACGAGGCACTTGCGGAGTCGCCGACGTGACCACGGTCGGCGAGTCTTGCCGAGGTTTGGTTGGATAGCGGGGTGAACAAACAGGCAGGCTTTGAGGTGGGAACGCGTCTTGGCGAGGGCACCCTCGCACGGACAGGGACCATAACCACGCCGCACGGCCAGATCCAGACGCCGGCGTTCATCGCCGTAGGCACTAAGGCCACGGTGAAGACCGTACTACCTGAGACCGTTAAAGAGGTTGGCGCCCAGGCCGTTTTGGCCAATGCGTACCATCTCTACCTCCAACCAGGCGCCGACATTGTTGATGAGGCCGGTGGCCTGGGGCGATTCATGCATTGGGACGGTCCGACGTACACGGACAGTGGCGGCTTCCAAGTGATGTCGTTGGGCGTCGGTTTCAAGAAGGTGCTGGCGATGGACGCCAAGGGCGTCGTCTCCGATGACGTGATCGCCGAGGGCAAGGAGCGACTCGCGCACGTTGATGATGACGGAGTGACCTTCAAGTCGCACCTTGACGGATCGATGCATAGATTCACCCCTGAGGTATCGATGCAGATCCAGCATCAGCTTGGCGCCGACATCATCTTCGCCTTCGATGAATGTACGACGCTGATGAACACCCGGGCATATCAAGAACATTCCCTCGACCGAACCCAAGCGTGGGCGAAACGGTGTGTGGTCGAGCATGCCCGCTTGACCACCTCACACCCCGAGCGGCCGTACCAAATGTTGTGCGGCGTCGTACAGGGCGCACAGTACGAAGACCTACGACGCAAGGCCGCGCGTGATCTTGTGTCGCTCGGGTTCGACGGTTTCGGCATTGGCGGTGCACTTGAGAAGGAGAGCCTGGGCACGATCGTGCGGTGGGTGAACGAGGAGTTGCCCGAGGACAAGCCGCGGCACTTGCTCGGGATCGGTGAGCCGGACGATATTTTCACCGCGATCGAGAACGGTGTCGATACGTTTGACTGTGTCTCTCCGTCACGCGTTGCGCGCAACGCGGCGCTCTACACCCCCGACGGCAGGTTCAACGTCAACACCGCCAAGCACCGTCGTGCGTTCGCACCGATCGACGAGGACTGTGACTGCTATACCTGCCAGCACTTCACAAAGGCATACCTGCATCACTTGTTCAAGGCGAAGGAGATGCTTGCCTTTACGCTGGCGACCATCCACAACGAGCGGTTCATCTTGCGCCTCGTCGACGATGTCCGCCGCAGCATGGTCGATGGACAATTCTTTGAGTTCAAGGCCGACACGCTCGGGCGCTACTACGCGAACCGAGCGCCCGCGAGCGACTGAGCGGTTAGCCGGCCAGGGCTGCGACGTACGTCGGCTCGCGCTTCTTGATAGCGGCGATCACGCGATAGGTGACCGGTAGGAGCACGACTTCGACCGCACACTTGAAGATGTAGCCGGTGATGAAGTAGTTGAGAAACAGCTCGCTGGGTATCGGGCCGATCGTCGTCGCTAGCGCGCAGAAGATCAGGGTGTCCGCGAACTCGCCGACAAGAGTGGAGCCAACGAGCCTTGCCCATAGCTGCTTCTCGCGGAAGCGTTCCTTCATCCGGACCAGGACCCACGCGTTGAGGAACTGGCCCGCGAGGTAACCGCACAGTGATGCGACGACGATGCCGGGTACGAAGCCCAGGATATTCTCGAAGTCCTGCTGGAACTCCCAACCCTGCGAAGGAGGCAGTGCGCCGACCACGAGGAAACATAGCGAAGCGAGAGCTCCGAGCCCGAAGCCGAGGAGGATCGCGACCCGGGTGCGTTTGAGGCCGTAGATCTCGCCGAGGATGTCGCCGAGGATGTAGGTCAGCGGGAATAGGATCGCGCCCCCGTCGAAGGTCAACGCGCCGATGTCGATGGCCTTAGTGGCCGCGACATTGGAGATCAACAGGAGTCCACAGAAGATTGCGACGACGATGGGGTAGTAGCCGACCTTGGGTTCGGCGTACACCGGCTTCATCGTGTTGGGGCTGCTCATGACGGGTCCTTCATCATCAAGACGTGACGGTACAACGCGCTGCTGCCCCAACGCTTCGGTCGATTAGCGACCGCGGAACAGTCTAGACCGCGACTGTTCTAACTGTCGCGCGGTACGTCGACGTACTCGCTGCACAGCGCGGTCAGCTGGGCGACTGGATCTGCCGTGGTGCCTCCATGCGCTGGGCCTGGTTGTACGACGACCGAACGCGGCGCGGCCAGCCATCCAAATCGCTCGCTCGTCGTCATCTCGGAGGCGAAGTGCCCATCCGGTGGTGCACACACCTGCGCCACGCCCTCGAGCGACCGCGCGATCGCGCCTGTGTCTGCGGCGGGATCCAGCGCCAGCACGCGCTCGCGCCATGGGCCCGAGCGCAGCGCTAGGTAGTTGGATTCCTTGCAGTGCAGCACGACGGCGATGTTGACGAACTCTTCGCGTTCGATGCGGGGCACCGCGCGGAGGACGACGTACTGGTAGGCGAGCGTGCTCATCGACGCAGCCCTGCGATCCACGGTGTCGGGTCTGCCATTCGCGCTGCAAGGTAGGCGCGGTAGATCTCTCTGGCGTCCTGCGGATCACGCCCGATGCCAGTAAGCCAGTCGTCCGGGATGGACTCGAGCGTTTCGCTCAGCGGAGCGGTGGCCGCTAATGTGACTAATTGTTCATGTATAGCGGGCATCTCGTCGGCATACGGCGCCATCACGTGGGTGGCGATGTCCATCAGCGGCCGGTCGAACTTCGCCGGATCGACTGCCTCGCCCCACCCGTGGTGGGGATAGAACGCCGCTCCATGGTCGATGCACCACAAGTCGCGGTGCCACATCAGTAGGTTTGGGTTGCGCCACGTGCGGTCGGGATTTCCGATGAGTAGGTCGAGCCACAGGATCTTCGCAGACTCATCCGCGCTGATCTTGCCGCCGTCGTCGAACGCGAACGAGCCAGGAAGGAAGTCACTCGCAAGGTTGAGCCCAATGCTCGCGGTGAGGAGGTCCTGCGCCTCCTCGTCGGCCTCGTACTTCGCGATCGGAGCAGGCAGCTCGATGAGCTTCAAGTCCGGAGTGCGCAGTCCGATCGAGCGCGCGACGGCGGCCGCGATGATTTCCGCGACCAGCACGCGCTTACCTTGTCCTGCTCCGGAGAACTTCACGATGTAGGTGCCGAGGTCGTCGGCCTCCATGAGACCCGGCAGCGATCCGCCTTCACGTAAGGGAAGCACGTATCGGGTGGCGATGATGTGTTCGAGCATGCAGCGAGCCTACCGGGGCGAAGCTATCCGGTTCGGGTCAAACGTCCACGGCACTTTGGGAAGCAGCGCAGGCCGGAAGGAGTTGGCAAGCTGCTCGAGTGATGCGGCGTCGTCCGAGATCGCCGCGCCGAGTGACTGCAGGATGGAGCGGCGTACTCGATCAACCGGTACGCCGGCCGCGGCAAGGTCACCGAGAGTTATGGCACTGTTGCGCTTGGCAAGCCGTCGGCCGCCGGCGTCGAGGACGAGTGGTACGTGAGCGTATTCGACCGGCCGGCCACCCAATAACGCGGTGAGATGCAACTGGGTCGGCGTACCGGCGAGCAGGTCGTCGCCGCGGACGATCTGGTCGATGCCTTGGTGGATGTCATCCACCACAACGGCGAGGTTGTAGGCGATTGCGCCATCGAAGCGTCGGAGTACGACGTCGTGCACCGGCCCTTCGTACCCCGGATGAAGCAGGTCGTGCACGCCGTAGCGCGCACCGTCGCCGCGTAGCCGGATGGTCGGTGGCCGACCGGCGGCGCGACGCCGTACCGCTCGCTCGGTTTCGGTCAGTAGCGCGCAGGTCCCGGGGTACGCGGCGTCGCCTGCAACGCTGTGCGGGGCGCGGGCGGCCTCCCGGATCTCGCGGCGGGTGCAGTAGCACTCATAGGTGTGTCCCTCTGCGGTCAGCAAGTCCAGCGCGGCGATGTAGGCGGCGTGTCGATCGGACTGTCGCATCACTGTTCCGTGCCAGGTCAGGCCGATCGCCTGCAGGTCGGCGATCTGTCGCAATCGGGCGGCGTCCGTCGAGCGTTCCCGATCGAGGTCCTCCACCCGTAAAAGGAATGTGCGACTCGATGACCGGGCGAACAGCCAAGCGAGAACAGCCGTCCGCAGGTTGCCGATGTGCAGGTCGCCGGACGGGCTCGGCGCATATCGGCCCGCACCAACTGTCACTCGCCGGTCGCGCCTTGCAAGTCGCTGATCGCCGTGCCGATTGGTTGGCGTATGTCGACCTCATGACGAGAGCCGTCGAACGGCCCGGTCCGATCGATGATCGCGGTGACGGCGAGCCTGACAAAGCGGCGCCATTGTCCCGGCCGGTGCAGTAAGAAGTGTCCGGCGCCCGGCATTTCCGCTCGGACCGTCGGTACGCCGGCCGCCACGGCGCGGTTACAAAATGTCAGCGACTGAGCCGGTGCGCACCAGAGGTCGGCCGTCCCGTGCGCGACAGCGAGCGCCGTGCCCGCATCGAACCGCATCGGCTCGAGCACCGAAGCGCCGCTGGCATCGGTCGTGCCTGGCAGCCATGGCGCAAGCACGACGACCCCTCGCACGGACGGATAGTCGGCCAGCGCGCAGGCGACCCGGCCTCCGAGCGAATGACCGACAAGGATGACACCGGCGTCCGGATGACGCTGGGTGAGCTTGTCCAGCACCCAGCGAGCGTCCGTGAGTGCACTTGGCTTAGTGCCGCCGTTCCAACCGCGAACGGTGTTGCGGACAAGCACGACCGCAACGTCGGTGGAGGCTGGTCGCTTGGCGACGGCGCGCGCGAAGTCCCACATGCGCAGCCAGGAGGTGTTGAGCCTCGTCACCGGTTCGGTCGAGCTTTCCGACCCGCCATGCAGGACGACGACGATGGTCGAGGGTTGAGTCCGAAAAGCGAACCAGCGCAGGTGCGGGTGATTGGTCACGGCGTCCACCTTAGGCGCAGACTTCGCAGGTTGAGCGTGGTTAGCAGCACGGCGAGAATAATGATCACCGCTCCCACGACCTCCAGCACAGTTGGATACTCGCCGCGCACCAGGATAGCGGTCACAATCCCGGCCGGCGGTGTGACCAGCGACCACGGTACGACCAGACCCGCGGGGTAGCGGGCGAGTAGCCGCGACCAGACCGCGAAGCCCACCAGGGTCGCGATGATCGCCGTGTAGAACATGCCGACGATGAACCACCAGTTGATCTGGCTGAGTGCGGCGCTGATCGCGTCGGGGCCGTCGAACAGGTACGACGCGGCGAACATCGGAAGTGGCGCGACCGTCCCGGACCACACGGTGAGCGACAGCCCCGATTTCGTCTTCGCGCTACGCATCACGACATTTCCGCAGCCCCAGAAGAATGCGGCCGCGACCATCATGAGGAACGGCAACATGGCCGCGCCGCCGCGGCCCATCCCGACGACGGCGAGACCGACCAGGCCCAGCGCGATACCAAGGACTTGCTTGCGCGTTGGGCGTTCGGCCAGAAACGCGGCCGCCAGCAGCACTGTGAAAAGGGTCTGCAGTTGAATGAGCAAGGAGGCGAGGCCTCCGGACATGCCTAGCCGCATCGCGATGAACATCAGGCCAAACTGCATGACCCCGATGAAGAACCCGACGCCGAAGGTCTTGCGCCACCCGATTCCCGGTCGCGGGACGAACAATATGGCCGGGAAGACAACGAAGGTAAACCGGATCGCCGCGAACAGCATTGGCGGCATGTGATCGACGAATATCGCCGATACAACGAAGTTGACACCCCAGATGACGGCGACGAGAGCGGCCAAGATCATGTCTCTTGGTTTCACCAAACCCCGATTCTGGGTCGTGCCTTTTCGGCCCTGCCTCGCCGTTGTCGTGGGCACACAGTAGCGTGCATCACAGATGTTTAATCCACCCGCCTTAAGGAGTGCATATGCCATCGGAAGTTGTCGACCCCGCCTCGGTGGGCTTTGACCCACAGCGACTCGCGCAAGTGAAGACCCACTTTGCCAAGTACGTCGACGATGGTCGGCTGCCTGGTTTTCAGGTACTCGTCAGTCGCAAGGGCCAGGTCGCCTACCGCGAGAGCTACGGCAAACGCGACATCGAGAACGACCTGCCGATCGAGGACGACACGGTATTTCGGATCTATTCGATGACGAAGCCGATCACCTCGGTCGCAGCGATGATGCTCTATGAAGAGGGCGCGTTCGAGCTGACCGATGCCGTTTCCGACTACATACCGGCGTACGCCGACCTCAAGGTGCTGACCGGGGGCTCGTCGCTGAAGCCCGTCACCCGCCCGGCCGCGACCAAGATGCGGATCAGCCATCTGCTCAACCACACGTCGGGCCTCACCTACGGTTTCCACCACGTGCATACGCAGGACGAGCTTTACCGTCAGGCAGGTTTCGAGTGGGGTGTGCCACCGGGCTCCACGGCCGAGAAGATCGCCGACGCCTATGCGCAGCTTCCGTTACGCTTCGATCCGGGCACAAAGTGGAACTACTCGGTGTCCACCGACGTACTAGGGCGACTTGTCGAGGTGGTCTCCGGACAGACGTTGGCGGAGTTCTTCCAGCAGCGCATCTTCGGCCCCCTCGGGATGAAGGACTCCTCGTTCGCCGTACGCGGCGATCTCGGTGATCGGCTCGCCGCGCTGTACATCCCGAATCCTGCGGACGGTACGGCGGTGCGCAACGATGCATTCGGTGACGCGGTTCGCGGCGAAGTGACCTTCTTCTCCGGCGGCGGTGGCCTGATCTCCACGACCGAGGACTACCACCGCTTCACCCAGATGCTGTTGCGCGGCGGCGAGCTCGACGGCGTGCGGTTGCTCGGCAACCGGACTATCCGCTACATGGCGACCAACTCGCTACCCGGCGATCAGGACCTAGCCCAGGTCGGAATTCCGCTAGACGCCGAGACCATCTACGACGGCATGGGCTTCGGACTCGGATTCTCGGTGCTCAAGGACCCGGTCGCGTACGGCACTCTGAGCAGCAAGGGCGAGTTCGGTTGGGGCGGCGCCGCCAGCACGGCTTTCTGGGTCGATCCTGCTGAGGAACTGACCGTGGTGTTCATGACCCAGCTGCTGCCATCGAGCTATCACCCGATCCGTACCCAACTCAAACAGCTCGTCTATTCCGCGTTGATCGACTGAGGACGGCACGCCCGACCGGCTCAGTGGCCGGACACGACCGCTGGGTCGTGTCCGGACGGCTGGGCCGGTGCGCCATTGTGCACGCCGTTCGAGGGGCGGTGTGGCGGGTTGTCCTTGCGCGACATCCGATCGATGTAGGCAAGCGCCACGGCTGAGACGACGAACGCCATGTGGATGATCGTTTGCCACATCATCGATTCGGAGGTGACCTTTGAATTGGACGCGTCGATGAAGGTCTTCAGCAAATGGATTGAGGAAATGCCGATGATCGCCATCGCGAGTTTCACCTTCAGCACGTTCGCGTTGACGTGCGAAAGCCACTCCGGCTGGTCCGGATGGTCATCAAGACGTATGCGTGAGACAAACGTCTCGTAACCGCCGACGATGACCATGATGAGCAGGTTGGCGATCATGACGACGTCGACCAGCCCGAGCACCGCGAGCATGATCACGCTCTCGGCGTCCTCGTAGTGGCCGGTCTTGCTTGGCAGGTGCCACAGTTCGACCATGAACTGCCATACGTAGACGCCTTGGGCGACGATCAGACCGACATACAACGGAGCCTGTAGCCAACGGCTGAGGAAGATCGCGTAGCCGAGAGACTTGACCTGGTATTTAGGGTGATGGATCGTCATGCGCGTGGTTTTCTCCGTTGTTCAACGTGAAGTTGGCGTTAAGAAATATCGCCACACGTTGACGAGCGAGAGCGGTGAATAGTTCCGGTGAAATCTATTCGGTACGCGAGAACTACGCCTCCAGCTGGCGCGCGGCCAGGGCAAGCTTGTGACGTGCCATCGCGAGGTTCGCCCGCGGACGGTCGAGGATGAGGTACAGAAACAGCCCTGCAGTCTCGGTTTCGGGGACCATTCTGCTCAGGTGATATTGCGCGCCGAGCGTCGTAAAGACCTCGTCGACATCGTCATCGGAGTCCAGTTGCACGAGGCTGGCGATCTTGGTCCGGATAACTGCGCTCTCTCCGGCCGCGGCCTGCGGCATGTCTGGTCCGCCCTCCGTACTGCGGCACGCGAGCGTCTCGCCGCTCGCATAGTCGACCAACGCCGTGCCAAGTGCGCCGTCGATCTGCATGATCTCGGCAAGGGTCGGCGCTACATTGGTCCGAGTCTCGTCGACGGCGGGAATCTCACCGGTGGTGGGAACACGGGCAGCGTAGTCCGCTGGCAGTTCGGCTGCCGAATCGGTGGTGGTCGGCACGGTTGCTTCACCCGTGCGATTTGCGGCCGCGAGTACATCGGCCGCTGAGCGCGTTGCCGCCGGGTTGTCGTCGTCGGTGGTGCTATCGCCGGCCTTGGGGGCCGATACGTCGTCAGGCTCGCCGTTACCGGACCGCTCAGGCGTTGGCTGCCGGAGCACCGGCTCGGCGGCTGCGATCACATCGGCGACCGAGCGACGCTGCGGACCGTCCGCTGACGGCGCGCTGGGCGAATCGGCGGGGTCGATCGTCGCGCTGGCGGTCGTCGCACCTTCGATCGGGTTATCGCCGTTATCGTCGTGTCCGTGAAGCGGGTCGAGCAGATCGGAGATCCACTCCTGCTCGCCCTCGGGTGTCATCTGGTCGTCTCGTCGAAGCCATGCCATCACCGAAAACTAACGGACAACCCGCCGTCAGTGGTAGAAAGTTCGCAAATACGTGCACGCGGTCTCAATGAAATCCCTCACGGCGCAGGCAGCTCGCGGGCCCGTCGACGACCGCTGCGGATCGCGACGAACGCGAGAATCGCCAGCACAAAGACATAAATGGAGAAGTACGTCGTCGTGCGGAGCATGCCCTGCTGTGCAACGACAAGGCCCGCCACGATCACCGGGACGCTAAAGGCCGTGTAGTTGATGACGTAGATCGTCGCGACGATTTGGGCACGCTCAAGAGGGTTGATGCGTTCGCTTACCGAACCGAAACTGCCGACAAAGATCGTGCCGAACCCGACGCCGGCGACAATGCTCGCCAGGAAGAACAGGATCGTGGCGCCGGCCAGCGTCGAGAGCATCACGCCGATCACCCCGATCGCCGTCGCGCCAGCCCCGATGTACATCAAACCGTGGTTGTCGAAGAACCTACGAAACAACAGAACTGACGTGCTGGGAAGGGCAAGCGCGCAGATCGTCAGACCGCCGATCAGATGGTTGTCCAGGCCTAACACCGACTTGGTGATCGAGGGCCCTAACGCCAGATAGAAGCCGCCAAGCGACCAACTGCAGAACAGGCACGGAGCGGCGCGCACCAGATACGGGCGAAGGTAACGCGGAAATTTCAGCTGCGGTACGAGTGAAGCGACGGCGCCGGTGATTCGAGGTGAGGTCTCCGGGAGCCGAAGCGCGATGAAGAACAGGACGACGAACGCCCCGATGAGCACCAGGTAGATCAGCCGGGTCGGTTGCGGCAGGTATTGCACGAAGACCCCGGCCGCGACCGCACCAGCCGCCAGGCCGACGCCAGGCGCGACGGCATTGAGTGTCGCGGCCGATCCGGGGCGATCGCGCCGTTGGTTGTCGATGGCGCCCGCACCGATGACCCCAGTCGCGGCGCCCGTCGCGGCACCTTGCACTGCGCGCGCGACCAGCAACCACGTGAGGTTCTGGGCGAATGCGAACGTCGCCAGCGCCAGCGCCTCGGCCACGAACGACGCGAGCAGCATTGGCCGCCTGCCGACGAAGTCAGACAGCGATCCGACCGTGAGCAGCGCGATGAGCAGCGCCACGACGTACACCGCGAACACAAGCGTGAGCACCGCAGCCGAAAACCCGAACTTCTGCTGGTAGACAACGTACAGCGGGGAAGGTGCGCTGGAGGCGAGCATGAAGAACACAAACGTGATGCCAAAGAACCAGAATCCCCAGCGTGGGGTCTCGCCGGACGCGTCACTCGTCTTGCTGTCCTTCGGTGTTACGACCATGTCCCCGGCTTTCCGCTACAGGTCGTCCATCGCCTTGTGAATGCGCTTCACCGAGACGGTGTAGGCAGTCGGGACCGACTGCGCGAAGGTACCCACCCGTAACTCCTCAATCATCCACCGGATATCGGTCAGAGCGGGAGGCAGTGGTTCATCCGACGGGAATTCAGCCACGAGCTCGGCGTACTCCTGAAGCACGTCGTGTATAACGAGCATGCCGCGACGATCGGTGTCGCGGTGTGCTTTTATCCGGTCCAATCGCACCGCGACAGCCTTGGCGTATCGCCCCAGATCCCGTAGCCGGCCGACGCCGTGGCGAGTGACGAACGACGGGCCAAACAAGAAGTCGAGCTGACTGGCGATATCGGCGCGCACATCAGCGAACGACTCGTGCCTGATCTCATCGAGGAGCAGAAGTGCCTCGGCGCGGGCCGTCAGCGTGGTCGCCAGCTCACGCATCGTCCTGCTCATGGTCGCTACGATCGCACCTTGAGCGACCTCACGCAGTTTCTCGTACCCCTGCCGGGTCATCGGCAACGGGCCGGACTTCGCCACTATCAGGTCGATCGCGGCCGCCGCGCAGTCGTCGTACAGCGCAGATGCGCTCGGGTGAGATGTCTGGGTCAGGGCAATTCGCTCGGTGCTGTTGAGCGTGCGCAGGACCCGGCTCGCGATTGACGGCAGCTCGCGCAGCAGGAGCCACCTGACCGAAGTCCGCAGATCCTCGCGCTGCTGCGCTGCCGATGTAACCACTCGCAGGGCCAACGTCGTGCCCTCCGTGACCAACGTCGGGAAACCCGTTGTCGTGACGCCGCCGCTACGAATGTCGTACGTTGCAGGGAGATCGCCAAAGTCCCACGCAGTGATTCCAGTACGTTCGATGTCTTGTGACTGCGAGGCGATTTCTTGTCGCTGCTTCGGCGCTAGCTGGTCTTTGAGCTTGTCCAGGTCTTTACCCTGCGCGAGGGTGCGGCCGCTTTCGTCGACAATTCGAAACGTCATCCGGAGGTGGTCGGGCAGCTTCGTCGGGTTGAAGTCGGACTCGTCGATGGCCGCGCCCGTCAGCGCACGCAACTCGCGCGCGAGGGCAGGTTGCAGCGGCTCATTGCCGGGTGACAGTCGCGGCAGCACCTGACGAGCGCGGTCCGGCGCCGGTACGACGAGGCGGCGCACCGGTTTGGGTAGCGTCCGAATCATGGCGATGATGAGCTCCTCGCGACGGCCCGGTACCAGCCACTCGAACTCCGAGGCGTACGCCTCATGCAGCGCAACCACCGGAATGTCGATGGAGATGCCGTCCGGATCATCACTTGCGGTGCGGGCGATCGCGGCGGGATCGAATGTATAGCTCAGCTCAAGCGGTCGGCGGCCGTCTGTCCACACGTCGGGGAAGTCGGTGGCAGACGGCGCGTCGGCGCCGCTGCGGATCAAGTCGTCCGTGGTCGCCTCGAGTAACTGCGGACTGTCGGTGCGTACCTTCTTCCACCAGGCATCGAAGTGCCTGCCCGAAATGACATCCGCCGGGATCTTCGAGTCGTAAAAGTCGAAGAGTGTTTCGTCATCGACGAGGATGTCGCGCCTACGGGACTTGTCTTCCAGGTCTGCGACTTCGTTGATCTTTGCCGCGTTGTGGTGGAAGAACGAATGCCGGGTGTCCCAGTCGCCCTCGACGAGTGCTTGCCGAATGAACAGCTCGCGACTGAGCTCGGGGTCGATGCGTCCGTAGTTGACCTTGCGTCGCGCGACAATAGGCACGCCGTAGAGCGTGACTTTTTCGTATGCCACAACGGATGCGCGCTTACGTTCCCAATGAGGTTCGCTGTAAGCGCGCTTGACTAGATGCCCGGCCAGTTCCTCGGCCCACTCCGGTTCGATTCGCGCGACATCCCGAGCCCACAGCCGGCTCGTATCGACTAGCTCCCCGGCCATGATCCAACTAGGCGAGGACTTAAACACCGACGAGCCAGGGAAAATGGCGAACCGGGCGTTACGTGCGCCGACGTACTCTCGCTTGTTGGCCGCGTCCTGCATGCCCACGTGCGACAGCAACCCGGACAGTAGCGCTCGATGGACTTGTTCCTCGTCACCGTCGGTCGAAGGTAGGTGAATTCCAACTGTGGCGCAGACTTGTTTAAGCTGCGATACAAGGTCCTGCCACTCTCGTACGCGTAGATAGTTAATGTATTCGGACTTGCATAGACGGCGAAACTGGTTAGAGGACAGCTCCTTTTGCTGTTCGCGTAAGTAACGCCATAGGTTGAGGTACGACATGAAATCTGACTTCTTGTCCCTGAACCGGGCGTGTTTTGCCTTAGCCGATTCTTCGGCTTCGACGGGCCGCTCACGTGGGTCTTGGATTGACATAGCGGCGGCGATCACGAGTACCTCGCGCAAACACGATCGCTTCTGCGCTTCGACGATCATCCGGGCGAGACGCGGGTCGATGGGCAGCGCCGCCAGCTTGCGGCCGACCTCCGTAAGCGAGACTCGTCGCTTGGTGTCGGGTTTGATCGCAGCGAGTTCGTGCAGAAGCGCGATCCCATCGGCAATGTTTCTGCTGTCCGGAGCCTGCACAAATGGGAATCGCTCAATCTCGCCGAGTCCGATCGCCGCCATTTGCAGGATGACCGATGCGAGGTTAGTGCGGGTAATCTCCGGATCGGTGAACTCGGGCCGGGCATCAAAATCGTCTTCCGCGTAGAGCCGGATGCAGATGCCGTCCGACGTACGTCCGCACCGCCCGGCGCGCTGATTGGCCGACGCTTGCGAGATCGGCTCGATCGGTAGTCTCTGAACCTTGGTTTGCGCGCTATACCTAGAAATTCGCGCCGTACCGGCATCGACCACATACTTGATACCGGGCACCGTCAAAGATGTCTCGGCGACGTTGGTGGCCAGCACGATGCGGCGGTTTTGGTGGCGGGCGAAGATGCGGTGCTGCTCGGCCGATGAAAGCCGTGCGTAGAGGGGGGAGTACGTCGGTGCGTGCCAGCTCCAGGCGGCGTAGCGCATCGGCTGTGTCGCGGATTTCCCGCTCGCCGCTCAGAAATACGAGGACGTCGCCGTACGGCTCGCGATCTAACTCGTGTACGGCGTCGATTACTGCTTGCGTTTGGTCTCGGTCTTCGGCATGCGGATCGTCGGGATCGACCACCGGCCGGTAGCGGATCTCAACCGGATAGGTGCGGCCCGAGACTTCGATGACCGGGGCGTCGTCGAAATGCCGGCTGAATGACTCCGGGTCGAACGTTGCCGACGTGATGATTAGCTTGAGGTCGGGTCGCTTGGGCAGTAGTTCTTTGAGGTAGCCGAGGATGAAGTCGATATTGAGACTGCGTTCATGAGCCTCGTCGATGATGAGCGTGTCGTATCGGCTCAGCATCCGGTCACGTTGGAGCTCGGCGAGCAGAATTCCGTCGGTCATCACCTTGATGTAGGAGTTCGAGCCGACTTTGTCGGTGAAGCGGACGGCGTACCCGACGCTCTCTCCGACCTCGGTGTCGAGTTCCTCGGCGATGCGCTCGGCGACGGTGCGCGCCGCAATACGGCGAGGTTGGGTATGGCCGATCAGTCCGCGTGTGCCGCGGCCGAGATCGAGGCAGATCTTGGGTAGCTGGGTCGTCTTTCCGGACCCGGTCTCGCCGGCCACGATGACGACCTGGTTGATCTCGATCAGCTTCGCTATCTCGGCCCGCTTAGCTGCTATCGGTAGGTCGTCGGGGTACGTCGGACGCGGCCGTTCGTCGTACCGGCGCTGGATCTCCGCTGGTGATCGTTCGAACTTGGCTACAGTTTTGCCGCGGTTGCGGCGGGAACGTGCGCCGTGGGCGCGCCGAGCATGAGATGGCATAGGGAGACCTACTTTACCCTCGCCTAGCAACGCAATTTCTTCCCCGAGTGGACGGTAGTCCGTGACCTCATCGCGCACTTCGGCCTAGTCGCGTTGCGGTGGTGGGTCGGTGTCGGCGGGATACGTGAGGTATTTACGGCCGGCGGGGCTGGTCCATTCACACGACGCGTCGTCGTGGAGTGTCACTCGCCAGTTGGTTTGGTGTTTCAGCCGGTGGTGGCGACGACAGAGAGCGATCAGGTTGCAGTCGCCGGTCGTGCCGCCGGTCCCGTCGGGTCGGTGCGGGTCGATGTGGTCGACGTCGCAACGTTCGGCTGGGCGGGTGCAGCCGGGGAACCGGCAGGTCTGGTCGCGGGCGATGACGCGGCGGCGCATCTGTGCCGGTGGCCGGTAGATCTTGGTGCCGACGTCGAGGACGGCGCCGGTGTAGGGGTCGGTGATGACCCGTTGCCATCGTGCATCCTGTGCGAGGTAACGGGCGAGGTCGGCATCGATGGGCCCAAGCCCGTCGATCGCGGCGACCGCCCAGCGGTGTGGGTCCTCCGGGCGCGTTTCAGCACCGAGCGTGTCGGTGGCTTCAGAATCGTCCGTAGTCGTGTCGTTCGTGTTGCCGCTGTCGGTGTCGCCGCTGTTGGTGTTGCCACCGGGTCGACCCTGCGTGTGATCATGACCCACGGGATCGCTTGAGGCTTCGGCATCGTTCGCGGCGTCGGGCTCGTTCGTGCCGTTGTCGCTGTCGGTCGCGGCAGCAGCATCGCTGCTTCGGTTCGTGCCGGCGGCACCGCTGCTCGCGCCTGTGCTGCTGTTGGTGCCTGCGAGGTCGGACCCGGCTAACAGGTGCGCGGGGATCGTGACCTTGATCGTGACCTCGGGGATCACCGGGACGGTGAAGTTGATCGTCGCTGCCAGTCCCCGGATCTTCTCCATCACCGCGGCGGCTTCGGTGGACTGGCCCGGGTCGGTGATCAGGTACTGCCCGTC
>NZ_PVUE01000031.1 GCF_003003235.1 Antricoccus suffuscus | reverse complement strand
GTGCGGTGAAAGTCGCACGCCGGGTTCGGAAGGCGGCCTGGGGAAACGGGCCCGGAGTAATTCAGGAACCGCGCCCCAGGCCGACCTAACCACGTCACCGCGTGGCGGGACGGCGGCCCGACCGACATCGATAATCTGGCTCTCGCGTGCGGCTACCACCACCGCGAATACGAGGACCGCGGCTGGGAATCAGTCATGATCGGCGGACTACCGCACTGGCGCCCGCCCGCGTGGATCGACCCCGACCGCGTCCCGGTCCTGCATCACCGCATCACCCTCAACAACAGACGCGAATGACGCGGGCGGCACCACATCTCGGCAGCGCAAGCAACCTCGACCGAAGTGGGGGGTAGGGCCGCCGGAGGTTAGTGGCGCCGGAGGTTAGTAGAAGACCTCGGCGTACACATCTCGGATCGCGGCCGCGGCGACACCGGAGTAGCCGCGGTCAAGCTCGTCTGCCTCGGGATCGAAAATGTCCGCGAGATTGAGCCACTCCACGAGGTCGGTGGACGAGTCCACTTCCAGGATCTGCAAGTCGTCCAGGTCCTGGCCGCGCGCCGCCGACACGTCGTACACGACGCCGAGGCCGTGGAAATCTTCCAGTACGCCGGCGCGATTGCGCCCGAGGAAATGCGCAGAGTGCACGAACCGTACGTCGCCGGGCTGCACCCGCAGCGACGTCTCTTCGTGAAACTCGCGGACGACCCCGTCCGCCGGGTCCTCGCCATGGTCGATTCCGCCGCCCGGCAGCGTCCATAGGCCCGCGCCGTAGTCCTTCTGGGCGATCCGAGTCATGAGGATCTGTGGGGCGTCCGTGCTGTAGCGGAGGAGTACGCCGTACGCGCCGACACGTTGATGGGGAACGGCTGGTTCGTCGGGATCGGCGTCTTCAAGGCGTTCGAGTCTAGGCACGGCTCAACCTTAAACCGGACCACGATGCTGCACCTGGCCCATATCGCGAGTGCCGCTGCTTCATTTGGCTCATTTGTGCAAACGAACGCGACCGGCGGAATTGTGTAACCAGGGTGCCAAAACCGAATCTGATTCGGTTATGGCACCATCGGTATTGGCGGCGAGGGTTTGAGACGCCGACCACGCACTCCTATTCATTTGCTCAAGGGAAGCCTCAAGGGAAGCGCAGGAGACTCATCGATGAGTACGCAAAGCACAACCCCGGCCGGTCTGGATCAGACCGCCGCGAAACTAAAAGAAGAGGTCCGCGACTTTCTCGCGAACCATGACCACACCAAGATGGACCGGCTGGAGTTTCTCCGGGCACGGTACGACGCCGGGCTCGCATGGGTGAACTTCCCCGAGGGTCTCGGTGGCAAAGGTCTGGACCGATCGCTGCAGGGCATCGTCGCCGACGAGTTCGCCGCGTCCGGCGCGCCGGACAACAAGCCGTCGCTCAACGTCATTGGTCTGGGAATGGCGGCCCCGACGCTGCTGAAGTACGCGACGCCGCAACAGCTCAAGGACCGGCTGCGCCCAATGTGGACCGGCGAAGAGATCTGGTGCCAGCTGTTCAGCGAGCCGGGCGCCGGCTCGGACCTTGCGGGACTCGCGACGTCGGCCGTGCAGCAGCCTGGCGGCGACTGGGTCATCAATGGTCAGAAGGTCTGGACTTCCCTTGCCCACGAGGCGAACTGGGCCATTCTCGTCACCCGCAGCGACCCGAGCGCCGTCAAGCACCGCGGCATGACCTACTTCTTCGTGCGTATGGACACCCCAGGGGTCGACGTGCGCCCCCTGCGGCAAATCACGGGCGAGGCGGAGTTTAACGAGGTCTTCCTCGACGACGTGCACATCCCCGACGAGCAGCGTCTCGGCGAAGTTGGCGCCGGTTGGGCGGTCGCGCAAACCACGCTGATGAACGAACGAGTCGCGATCGGCGGCCGGTCGATGCCGCGCGAAGGCGGCGCCATCGGTCCGCTGGCTCATCGGTGGCGCAATCACCCCGAGTCGCGCGATCCGGCGTTGCACGACACGGTCCTCAACTACTGGGTGCAGGCCGAGGCCTTGCGGCTGACCTCGGTGCGACTGGGGCAGCAGCTCGCGGCCGGGCAGCCCGGTCCCGAGGGCTCAGGCGTCAAGCTCGCCTACTCCACACTGGCTCAGGAGACCTACGGTCTCGAGCTCGAGGTACTCGGGGAGGCGGCGCTACGGTACGACGACTACTCGATGGGCCGCCCCAACATGGAAGATCGCGGCGGCCGTGGGCCAGGATTCCGATTCCTGCGTTCCAAAGCTAACTCGATTGAGGGTGGCACCTCCGAGATCATGCGCAACATCATCTCCGAACGCGTGCTCGGGCTGCCGCCTGAGTACCGCGTCGACAAAGATCTGCCGTGGAAGGACCTGGCCCGATGAGCATCGACAACGCCGCACCGAAGGCGGCCCAGAAGAAGGCAGCAGAGAAGAAGGAACTGCCGAGCCTGCTCTACAGCGAGGTGGAGACCGAGCTCAGCGGCACGATTCGCGGGATGCTTGGCACGCACGCGACCTGGCAGAGCGTGCTCGCGCGGACCGAGGCCGACGACACCACCGACCGCGCGCTGTGGAAGCGGATCGCGGTTGACCAGGGGCTCGCGGGCCTCGCCGTACCCGAGGAGCTCGGCGGCGCGGGCGCATCGTGGCGTGAGGTCGCCGTCGTACTTGAAGAGCTCGGCCGGGCCACCGCGCAGGTGCCATACCTCGGCAGCGCCGTCACTGCGACCTCGCTGCTGATGGAGTTCGGTGAGAAAGACCTCGTACGGCAGCTCGCGTCCGGCGAGAAGGTCGCCGCGGTCGTCGTACCGTTCTCGACCGTTCCTGGTGCCGAGGTCAACGGCTCGCTCAAGGTCAGCGACGGCAAGGTCAGTGGCACGGTGACCTCGGTCGCCGACGCGCTGGCCGCCGACGTACTTCTGGTGCCGACCACCGATGGCCTGTACGCCGTCGACGCCGCTGCGGCCTCGGTCGCGGGCATCGTGTCGCTGGACATGACCCGCCAGTTGGCCGACATCACCTTCGACGCGGCAAGTGGATCCATTCTCGCCGACACCGCGACATTGGCGCCGGCACTGCAGAAGTCGCTGGTGCTCACCGCGGCGCTGCTGGCCTCCGAACAGCTCGGCGTCGCCGAGGCGGCGCTCGATGTCGCGGTCGACTACGTCAAGAACCGCTATCAGTTCGGCCGGCTCATTGGCTCCTACCAGGCGCTGAAGCATCGACTCGCGGATGTGTACGTGCTGGTCAGTCAGGTCCGCGCGGCCGCACGGTACGCCGCAGCATGCGCCGGTGACAACGACGAGGACCTTCCGGTCGCAGCATCGGTTGCGCAGTCGCACGCGTCGTACGTCGCGGTGAAGGCGGCCGAGGAATGCATGCAGCTGCACGGCGGGATCGGGTTTACTTGGGAAAACCAGTCGCACCTGTTCCTCAAGCGTGCCAAGGCCGACTCCATCGGCCTCGGCCGGGCAGATCAGCACCGCACGTTGCTCGCCGGGCTTGTGGATCTGCCCGCGTCGTAGCATGGGTGGGGTAGGTGACGTACCTCGCGAAGTTCGCCACCTACCTCACTTTGTGGATTTACGCCTAACCGCGTAGACTCAATCGTTGGCGTGCGCTAGTTCTCGGCACTCTCGCTGTGGCCGCGGGATCTGAGAAACCCTCTTGCACATCGCCACCCAACCAGTTCGATCACTTATCGAAACGTGCGCGGGCAGACGAGGTTTATTCCAACCTCAGCACGCGGCGCGGCAGATGAGCCGATTGGCACGTGCCCATGGGCATGCGGATTGAAAGCAGGATATGGCGAAAAAAGACGGCGCTATCGAGGTCGAAGGCAAGGTAGTCGAACCCCTTCCTAACGCGATGTTTCGCGTTGAGTTGGAGAACGGGCACCTCGTGCTTGCTCACATCTCGGGCAAGATGCGGCAGCACTACATCCGCATCCTCCCCGAAGATCGAGTAGTCGTCGAGCTCTCGCCGTACGACCTCACCCGGGGTCGCATCGTCTACCGCTACAAGTAAGCACGCACCAGGCACAACCAGTACAAATGGTCCACATCAGATCAAACGAGAAGGCACGCCGTGAAGGTCAACCCAAGCGTTAAGAAGATCTGCGACAAGTGCAAGGTCATCCGCCGGCACGGTCGCGTCATGGTCATCTGCGAAAACCTGCGTCACAAACAGCGTCAGGGCTAGTAACTAACAGAAAACGTTCCGACTGCTCGATATGAGTAGACCTCCGGTTTTACGAGGCCGGGGCCGGTCTGTGGCAGCCCGGAGGAGAGCGTTCACACCTCGTAACAACACCCCGAACCGAGTACGGCGAGGGAAACAAGGAGCCACGCACCATGGCACGTATTTCAGGTGTCGACCTGCCGCGCGAGAAGCGCACAGTGATCGCACTTACCTACATTTTCGGCGTAGGCCGCACGAGTTCGGAAAAGGCTCTCGAAGCCACCGGCGTCGACGGCAGCATTCGCGTCAAAGATCTGACTGACGAAGACCTCATCAAGCTGCGCGAGTACATCGACGGCAACCTCCGGGTTGAAGGCGATCTTCGTCGCGAAGTCCAGGCCGATATCCGTCGCAAGATGGAAATCGGTTGCTACCAGGGTATCCGCCATCGTCGCGGCCTCCCGGTGCACGGACAACGCACCCGGACCAACGCTCGGTCCCGCAAGGGTCCGAAGAAGACGATCTCGGGCAAGAAGAAGAAGTAGTAGTCCTTCAAGTCCACTAAGCAACACGCCACTAAATCAATTCTGGAGTATCAGGCCACATGCCTCCAAAAGCACGCGCAGGCGCCAAGAAGGTGCGCCGCA
The DNA here is from genome assembly GCF_003003235.1 of Antricoccus suffuscus. Lineage (NCBI taxonomy): Bacteria > Bacillati > Actinomycetota > Actinomycetes > Geodermatophilales > Antricoccaceae > Antricoccus > Antricoccus suffuscus. Next base: position 19,059 of record NZ_PVUE01000031.1, on the reverse strand, counting down.
AAGAGAAGAAGAACATCGCCCACGGACAGGCTCATATCAAGAGCACGTTCAACAACACGATCGTCTCGATCACCGATCCCGTTGGTGCTGTCGTTGCCTGGGCTTCGGCCGGGCACGTCGGGTTCAAGGGCTCGCGTAAATCGACTCCGTTCGCCGCGCAGATGGCCGCTGAAAGCGCCGCTCGCAAGGCGCAGGAGCACGGCATGCGCAAGGTCGATGTCTTCGTCAAGGGCCCGGGTTCGGGCCGCGAAACCGCTATCCGCTCGCTGACCGCCGCTGGTCTTGAGGTAGGCACCATCTCCGACGTGACGCCGCAGGCGCACAACGGATGCCGCCCCAAGAAGCGCCGTCGCGTCTAGTCGCAGGAAAGGATTTACTGATAATGGCACGCTATACAGGTCCTGCGACCCGCATCTCTCGTCGTCTCGGCGTCGATCTGGTCGGTGGCGACAAGTCGTTCGAACGTCGTCCGTACCCGCCGGGTCAGCACGGTCGTAATCGCATTAAGCAGTCCGAGTACCTCCTGCAGATGCAGGAGAAGCAGAAGGCCAAGTACTCGTACGGCGTCCTCGAGAAGCAGTTCCACCGCTACTACGAAGAGGCCGTACGTCGCCAGGGTAAGACCGGCGAGACGCTTCTGCAGATCCTCGAGTCGCGGCTGGACAACGTCATCTACCGCGCCGGCATCGCGCGTACGCGTCGTCAGGCCCGTCAGCTGGTGACCCATGCGCACTTCACGGTTAACGGCCAGAAGGTCAACATCCCGAGCTTCCGGGTGACGCCGTACGACATCATCGAGGTCAAGCCGCGCTCGCAGTCGAGCTTGCCGTTCGAGATCGCGAAGGCATCGTTCGGTGATCGCCCCGTCCCGGCTTGGCTGCACGTCAACCCGAATACGCTGCAGGTCCTCGTGCACAAGCTGCCCGAGCGCGCGCAGATCGAGATTCCGGTTCAAGAGCAGCTCATCGTCGAGCTTTACTCGAAGTAGTCCATTTGGTGGTGGCGTGTTCACGCGTCACCACCTGGGCCAACTTCGCGGTCTCCTAGCCCGGCTAGGGGCCCGCGCACTGTGTCGCCGGCCCGGTGGCACAGCCCTGGTGATCGTCATATAGCGGGCGATCTGGAAGGAAAGAAAGACAAAAGTGCTGATTTCACAGCGTCCGACAGTTTCGGAAGAACCGATCGACGAACTTCGGTCGAAGTTCATCATCGAGCCGCTCGAGCCTGGCTTCGGCTACACGCTCGGCAACTCGCTGCGCCGTACGCTTCTCTCGTCGATCCCTGGTGCGGCAATCACCAGCATCAAGATCGATGGCGTACTCCACGAGTTCACGACCGTGCCCGGTGTCAAAGAAGACGTCACCGAGCTGATCTTGAACCTCAAGGAACTGGTTGTCTCGTCCGAAGAGGACGAGCCGTCGACCCTCGTGCTGCGCAAGCAGGGCCCGGGCGACGTGACCGCCGCCGACATCACCGCTCCGGCGGGTGTCACCGTCCACAACCCCGACTTGAAGATCGCGACGATCAACAAGAAGGGCAGCCTGGAGATCGAGCTGACCGTCGAGCGCGGCCGCGGCTATGTGCCGGCTCCGCAGAACAAGCAGCAGGGACAGGAAATTGGCCGCATCCCGGTCGACTCCATCTACTCCCCGGTTATGAAGGTCAGCTACAACGTCGAGGCGACTCGCGTTGAGCAGCGCACCGACTTCGACCGCCTTGTGGTCGACGTCGAGACCAAGCCGTCGATGGCACCGCGGGACGCGATCGCCTCTGCCGGCCGCACACTGGTCGAGTTGTTCGGTCTGTTCCATGAGCTCAACGTCGAGGCCGAAGGCATCGAGGTCGGCCCGTCGCCGTCCGAGGCCGCCGACCTGGCGTCGTTTACGATGCCGATCGAAGACATGGACCTCACCGTCCGGTCGTTCAACTGCCTGAAGCGCGAAGGCATTCACACCGTCGGCGAACTGGTCTCGCGCACCGAGGCCGATCTGCTCGACATCCGCAACTTCGGTCAGAAGTCGATCGACGAAGTCAAGCTCAAGCTGCACGGCATGGGCCTGGGTCTCAAGGACAGCCCGGCGTTCGATCCTTCACAGATCACCGGGATCTACGACGATGACTACTCCGACTCGACGTTCTCGGACTCGGTCGACTCACAGCCTTCTGCGGCTGCGGCGCCCGAGGAAGACTTCGCCGAAACCGAAGAGCTCTGACCTGGTCGTACGCCGGCGCGTTCGCGGGTCGGCGTACGACAACTTAAATTTTCATTAACCTGACATAGCAGTAACCGACAGGAGCACCGATCATGCCCACGCCCACCAAGGGCGCCCGTCTCGGCGGTAGCGCTTCGCACCAGAAACTGATGCTGGCGAACCTGGCTACCTCGCTTTTCGAGCACGGCCGGATTACCACCACGGAAGCCAAAGCCAAGCGTCTTCGCCCAGTGGCCGAGCGACTCATCACCTTTGCGAAGCGTGGCGATCTGCATGCTCGTCGTATCGTGATGGCGTCGATCCGCGACAAGGACGTCGTTCACCATCTGTTCGCCGAGATCGGCCCGCGTTACGTCGACCGCCCGGGCGGCTATACCCGCATCATCAAGGTCGGCCCCCGCAAGGGCGACAACGCGCCGATGGCCATCATTGAGCTCGTCGAAGAGGCCAGTGCATCGACCAAGGTCGTTAAGGAAGCTGAAGCCGCCCGCGGCACGAAGTTTGCTAAGGACGAGCCGGTCGAGACCGCCGACGTCGACACCGCTGACGATTCGGCTGCCGATGACTCGGCCGCCGACGAAGCGCCGTACGGCTCGGGTTCGCACGCACCGCTCGATGACGACGCGCAGCCTGAGGGCTTCGACGTCAAGGGCAACGCCGACTCGATGCTGTACCACCTGCCCGGTACGTCGCATTATGACCGTACGGTCGCCGAGGTGTGGTTCGACTCTGCTGAGTCGGCGGAGGCCGCTGGTTTCCAGCTGCCGAAGAGCCAGCGTGATAACGATGACGACGGCCTGAACATCCTTGATGATGAGGGTGACGATAAGTAACAGCGCCTGCCAAGGGCCCGCCGCTTCCGATGAGGAAGTCGGCGGGCCTTTTGCGCTGTCTTCGAGGCGGCTACGGCTTGATATCTCCTACGACGGCACCGACTTTTCCGGCTGGGCGATCCAGCCCGGGCGACGTACCGTCTGCGGCGTGCTCACCGACGCGCTGTCCACGATCTTGCGGACACCGGTCAAGTTGACCGTGGCCGGTCGTACCGACGCAGGCGTACACGCCAGTGGTCAGGTGGCGCACCTAGACGTGGAACCCGCGGCGTACGCCGACCAGGCCGACAAGTTACTGCGGCGGCTTGCGGGGTTGCTTCCGGCCGACGTGCGCGTGCGGTCCGTACGCGAGGTTCCGGCCGAATTCGACGCACGATTCTCGGGACTGTCGCGTACCTACGTCTACCGGGTCAGTGACGCTCAATGGGGGCTCGATCCGTTGCGCCGTACCGACGCGCTGCACTGGCCGCGTCGGTTGGACGTCTCGCTCATGCAGAACGCGTCGACCGGCCTGCTTGGCCTGCACAACTTTGCGGCGTACTGCAGGCGCCGCGACGGCGCAACCACGATTCGGACCCTGCAGCGGTTCGACTGGACACGATCTGGCGACGTACTTGAGGCAACGGTGCAGGCGGACGCGTTCTGTCACTCGATGGTGCGTTCGCTTGTCGGCGCGGTCCTCGCGGTAGGCGAGGGCAGCATGCGCGCAGACTGGCCAGTAGGGTTGCTCGAACTCGAGCGGCGCAGCGACCGGGTCAAGGTGGCAGCCGCGCGGGGCCTGACGCTCGTCCGGATCGACTACCCACCGGACGACGAGCTCGCTGCGCGTAACGAGATCACCCGCAACGTCCGTCGCTGAGGCGTATCCGCCGAGTTCGTCGGCGAAGTTGTCGGCGGCATGTGCCACGATATTTCCCATGACATTTGACGTGCAGATTACCTTCGATTCTGCGGATCCCGGATCGCTCGCAGATTTCTGGGCCGAGGCGCTCGGCTATCGCAAGGAGGCGCCGCCGCAGGGATTTGCGTCCTGGGACGACGCGCTCCGATCTTGGGGCGTCCCCGAGGATCAATGGAACAGTCGTTCGGCGATCGTCGACCCTGACGGCAATCGGCCTCGAGTGTTCTTCCAACAAGTACCCGAAGGCAAGAGCGCTAAGAACCGGGTGCACCTCGACGTCCGCGCGGCGGTTGGGCTGGTTGGCGAGGAACGCATGACTCAGCTGGAGTCCCGGGCGCAGAGACTCGTCGATCTCGGAGGCGCGCGGCTAAGCCGGACAGAGCCTGGTGCCATGGAGGCGGGGTTTATCGTCATGCAAGATCCGGAGGGCAACGAGTTCTGCCTCGACTGAGCACGCACTCGAGATATATGCGGTTGAACGACCGTCAGATCGCGCTGAGGCTGACGCGACCCGAGTCGTCGACACTCCAGCCGGGGTTGTGGCAGACCTCCCACACGACGCCGTTCGGGTCGGCGAAATGCCCGTGGTAGCCGCCGAAGTCTGCCCGCTGAGGCTCTTTGATGAGGGTCGCGCCGGCGGCAACAGCCAAACGCACCACGTCGTCGACGGCTTCGGTGTCGGCGACGTTGTGTGACAGAGTGATGCCCGTCGTGCTCGGGTTGGTCACCGCTCCGGCGACATCGGCGCAGAACTTTTCCGCGTCGAACAGGCCGAGCACGAGTCCCGCCCCGATCTGGAAGAAGATGATCTCCCCAGGCACGTCGAGGAGTGGTTCCCAGCCGAGTCCATCGCGGTAGAACGCCCGCGCTGCGTCAACGTCAGGCGTGGCAAGGGTGATGAAATGAATGCGTTGGTCCATGCCACCGATTGTGTCAGCGACGTACGGGTGTGGTCTTGGATGAAACGGCCAAGTTTCTCGAAGCGCAGATTTTTCGGGGCGCAGAGTTGTCGGGGGATGGTGCGAAGATCAACGAACTTGCAGGAGATACGAAGGAGCGAGATGGCCGAAGTATTACTGTTCCACCACGTTCAAGGGCTGACGAGTGGTGTGCGCGCCTTCGCGGACCAACTGCGTTCAGCGGGGCATACCGTGCATACTCCGGACCTGTACGACGGGCGACTGTTCGACGACCTCGATGCAGGCATGGCGCACGTACGCCAAATCGGCTTCGAGACGGTCATCGACCGTGGGGTTCAAGAAGCGCAGACCCTGCCGGAGCAGATCGTCTATGCGGGATTCTCGCTCGGCGTACTCCCGGCGCAAAAGTTGGCACAGACCCGGTCCGGCGCGCTGGGTGCGCTGCTGTTTGAGGCCTGCGTGCCGGCCTCTGAGTTCGGTGGACCGTGGCCGGCGGGCGTACCGGTGCAGATCCACGGAATGGACGCCGATGAGTCGTTCGCGGGGGAGGGCGACATCGATGCCGCCCGAGCGCTAGTCGCAGACGCCGAAGATGCCGAACTCTTCTTGTACGCCGGGGATCGGCATCTTTTCACCGACAGGAGTCTGCCGTCGTACGACGATCAGGCGGCGCGGCTGGTGATCGAGCGCACGCTTCGTTTCCTGGCCCGCATCTGAAGGAGCGCTACCCGTGGATCGCGGTGGCCCGCAGGTGCCGCGGAAACTCGGTCGTCTCGTCGCCGAGCAGCAGCATCCGGTACGTCGCCGTGGCCGCGCTCTCCAGGTTGAGTGCTTTGCGGAAGGCGTCCTCGACTGTCGTGCTCAGCGTCGAGCAGCCGTGGTTGCCGAGCACGATGCAGTCACAGTCGATCGACGCCCCGGCCGCCGCGTCGGCTAGTTCGTCGGATCCGTTGGGATAGAAGGGGATCCGGTTGATTACCGGCAGATATGAGACGTGGTCGAGGGTGAGCAGGCGGATCCGTTTTCCGAGCGCGTCGAGCAGTACGACGTGTGCCGGGTGCAGATGCACGATCGCGTTGATCTCCGGTCGGGCGCGGTACGTCCGCTGATGTAGCTTCCACTCGCTGGAGGGCTCAGTGCCGTCGAGTACGTCGCCGTCGAGGTTCATCAGGGCGAATGACTCTGGGCCCAGCCGGTCCAGAAACGTGCCCCGTCCGGTGACGACGAACTCCGAGGATCCTGGTCGGCGTACCGACAGGTTGCCGCCGCTGGCCAGCGCAAGCCCCACCGAAACCGCGTGCGCGCCCACCCGGCGCATGTCTTCGAACGCCGACGTCCACACCTTTGCGCGCAGCGTCATCGATGAAGTCCAAGGGTGCTGGCCATCTCTTCGAGGTAGCTGGCGAATGAGCGGGTCGACCGATCGATGACGAGGCTGCGGCCGAGGGTAAGCATCGCGGTCGCGGCGGTCGGGTACTTGTCCTCGGGAACCGTCTCGATGTCGCTGAGCTTGGCCAGGCCGACGGTACGCCGAGTGGCCTCGCAGCCGGCGAAGCCGAGGCCGTCGTCGAGGATCTTTGCCAGCCACAGTTCCAGGCAGGCGTCCGGATACTTCTCGGGTGTGACTCGGTTTTTCCAGTTCTGGCGCATCCGTGCCGTGAAGCTCTTCCAGCTTGACCCGATCGCGTCTAGAAGGCGACGGGACCGATCAGTCTCGCCAAGCATGGCGGCGCGGACCGCGGCGGCGAGGATGTTGGCCCACATGAGCCCGAGGTCGAAGCCGACCGGTCCGTAGAAGGCGAACTCCGAGTCGAAGGCCTTGACGGACAGGGCCGCACCGGTGCCACGCACGAAGACGCTGCCGGTGTGTAGATCGCCGTGGATGTGGGCCTCTTGAGTGCTCATGAACCGGTGCCGCATCATCATGCCCGCCGCTATCCACTCGGAGTCGGCTTGCAATCGGTCGACGACCGGTGCGATCGAGTCTGGGAATTCGTTGCGGCCGCCGCCCAGGAAGGGTTCGGTGAAGATCAGGTCCTCGGTGATGTTGCACAGCTCAGGGTTGATGGCAGCGGCCGCTGCCCGCCGGAAGTCTTCCTCCGATACGCCGTACCACGACGTGCCCATCGCTACATCGGCTACATACTGGGCCAGTTGTTCGAAGATGTCCTCGTGTGAACCGCCGTCGTTGAGCCGAGTGCGCAGTACTTCATGGTCGGTGAGGTCCTCGAGCGCGAGGGCGTGATTGTCGGCGTCGAAGTCGATCAGGTTGCACACGTGGCGGGGAGAGACCTTGGTGTGCGCGGTGATCGTGTTAGCCTCGCGCCGCGCCCGGTCCTCGGTCATGGGCCACTCCGGCCCGACTAGCCGGACATAGGGGAGGGCCTGTTTGAGTACGACGCACCGCCCGGTCGCGTCTTTGCAGATGAACACGAGGTTGAGGTTGCCGTCACCGACCTCCTGTACGTCGAGGGACTCGGTGTCGACCAGGTCGCGCAGGGCAGGTCGGCTGGCGATGTAGCCGGGGACGGTGGCGGGGGTGAGTGCCTTGGCAGAGATAGCAGACCTCCGTTGCTATGCGTTCTGCGGGCGCTTTTCGCGCCGGCGCAGGGAGAAGGACATGAGTAGCGCGAAGACGAGGACAAGACCCTTGATCAGGTCCTGGGTGTAGTAGCTCAACCCGATCTGGGTCAGGCCCTGCAGGATGGTTCCGATGAACAGCGCGCCGACAAAGGTGCCGAGGGCGTTGGGTTTTTTGGCCCCGAGTACGGCGTACCCAATGAGTGTCATGGCGACCGCATCGAGCAGTGCGGAGTCGCCTGCGGTCACGTCGCCTTGCCGGAGTCGTGAGGCGAGGATGATGCCTGCAATGGCCGCCAGTACGCCGGACATCAGGTAGGCGCCGAACCGGTAGCGGCTGACCCGCGCGCCGGCGAGGCGGGCGGCCTCGGGATTCCCGCCGACGGCGTAGAAGACGCGACCGTAGCGGGTTTTTTCCAGGAATACCCACACCAGGATCCCGATGATCACGAAGATCCAGACCGAAATGGGGACACCGAGCACGTTGTTGCCGTCAATCGCGGCGAAGCTGTTGGTGAATTTGCCTTTGACTACGCGGCCGCTTGGCAACCGCATGCCAGTCGTCAACGTCTGCCCGTCGGTGAGCCATTTCTTCAGACCCTGAACGGTAAACATCATGCCGAGCGTGGCAAGCAAATCCGGAATCTTCAGTACGACGATCAGGATGGCGTTGACCGAGCCGACGACGACGCCGGCGAGGATGCAGAAGATGATCGCGGTGCCGCCGGTGAGGTTGAACGAGATCATCGTCATCGCCGCGACGGTCACCGACAGCCCGGCCGTGGCGCCCACGGAGAGGTCGAGGTCTCCTACGACCGCCGCGAGAGTCATGCCCAGGGCGGCGATTCCCGCGACCGCTTGGGCCTGGAAGATCGAGATGATGTTGTTCGCGCTGCCAAATCCGGGCACGGTCGTCCAGAACGTGATCAGAAGGATCGCGAAGATCAGCAGGACGCCGTACCGGACCAGGAAGTTGATCAGTGAGAACGGCGTACGCGCTTCGGCAGCGACGTCAGGCTTGTTGTCTGGAGTGGCGTCGACGGTCACGGCGTGGTCTCCCCGGGTTGATCGGCTGACGGGATGGTGACGGCTTCGCCGTCGGCAAGCATGTCGCTGGGCCGATGGCTCATGGCCTCGATGATGACGTCGCGGTCGGCATCGCTCAGGCGGGTGTCCAAGGCGACGCGGCCCTGGCTGAACACGATGATTCGGTCTGCGACCTCGAACGCCTCGTCGATGTCTGAGGTTGCGACGAGTACGGCGGCACGGTCGACGAGACCGCGAACGGTCGCGCCGATGTCATGACGGGCGTTGATGTCAACGCCGCGGAATGGTTCGTCCAACAGCAGGACTCGCGGGGACCCGAGCAGCCATCTGCCGATCACCGTCTTTTGCTGGTTGCCACCGGATAGGGTCTCGATCTCGCTCGACGGACCCTGCGCGACGACGCCGATGGTGCTCATCATCGAGCGGGTCGCGTCTTGCTCGAGGCGACGGCGCATCAGCAGGCTTGATGAAAACTTCTTGGTGAACGGCAATGTCATCAGCGAGCTGATTGCCCAGCCCGGCACGATGGCCTGTTCGTGACGCGACTCTGGGACGAGGTAGACGCCCTGGTCGATCGCGTCTTGCGGGTGAGCCGGCGTAAACGCATTTCCGTCTAGTTCGCGGATGCCGGCCAAAATGCTGCCAGCGCCGAAGACCCATTCCAGCAGCTCGGTTTTGCCGCTGCCCAGTAGCCCCAATAGGGCGGTGACTTCGCCGGACCGAATCTCCATGTCGAACGGCGGGGACTCGGCGAAGACTTGCGCTCCGCGGACCGCCAGCACGGTCTGGTCGCCGGTGATCTCCTCGCGTTTCATCTCCGAGGGCGTGCGGTCGAACAGTGCCTTGAGTACGACGGGCCAGTCGTAGCTGCCGCTAGTGGTCTTCTCGTATTCGCCTTGCATGGCGCCGTCGCGTAGAACGCCAACGTGGCCAGAGATCTCGTCTATTTCCGACAGTTTGTGGGTGACGAACAGGACCGTCATACCGTCCGAGGCGAGAGACCGCACGATGTCGAACAGTCGGGTGATCTCTTCGGCAGATAGCGCAGAAGTCGGCTCGTCGAGAATCAAGATCTCCGGACGGCGGGAGATCGTGCGGGCGAGCACGAGCAGCTGCCGCTCGGACACGCCCAGGTCGCGTACGGGAGAGCGCAGCGTGTCGCGGGTCAGTTTCATGCCGAGTGTCGCCGCGACCTCGCGGGCGTTCGTCTCGGTGCGGCGGCGGCTAAAGCCGGGGCGCGAGCGCGTGTCGGTCAGGGTGTCGAGCGCTAGGTTTTCGGCGACCGTCATGTCGAGTACGACGCCGTCGTTGGGATTTTGGTGAACGGTGCCGATGCCGTGGCGCTGGGCGAGCAGGGGACTGCTCAGGTCGACGTGCTCGCCGTTGATCGAGATCGTTCCGGCGTCGGACTGGTGAGCGCCGCACAAGACCTTGATCAGGGTGGACTTGCCGGCGCCGTTGGCGCCCATGAGCGCATAAATCTCGCCGCGTTCGACCTGGAAGCTCACGCCTCGGAGGACTTGGTTGGGACCGAAGCTCTTGGAGACGTTGTCGACCGCGAGTACGGGGGTCATCGTCGGGTTACCTCTTTACGGGCTGACCGCAGCCGTGCGGTGCCGGGGCGATGCGCCCCGGCACCGGTGGCTACTGTCCGGGCTTGATCTCGGGGATCCACGAAGCGCCGAGGATCTTCGGGGTCGTGAGGTCCGGTAGAGCGGCCCGCAGATCGGCCATGTTGGTGACGCCCTTGTCCTTCAGCAGCTGCTGGGTGATCAGCGCGGCCGGGATGGTCATCTTCGAGGGCAGCTTGACGCCGGACGCGGCGGCGACGGCGCCGCGGGCGACGATCGCACCGACGTTGGCCGGGTCGGTGGCGGCGGTGGCCATCCACGGGCTGCCGGCCTCGGTCATCAGCTGAATGTCCGCGGTGGACACGTCAACGCCATACAGCTTGACCTTGTCAGTCATGTTGTTCTGTCGCAACGCGATCAGGGCGCCCTTGGCGAGCTCGTCGTACGCGGCGAATACCAGCGTGGTTTCCGGATGCGCCTTGAAGACCGCGGCGCCCTCGGCGGCGGTATCGGTAGCGACCGACTCGCTGTACTTGCCAAACTTCGCGACCTGCGTGAACTTCTTGTTGGAGTCCAGGAACTTTTGGTAGACGCCGTCACGAGTGTCGAGCGGGGCAATGCCCGAGACGTTGACGTAAGCGACCTTCCCGCCATCCGGGTTCTGCTTCTTCATCTCATCGAGGATGAGATTCGCAATAGAGACATCGTCCTGGGAGATGTAGAGCGCCTTCTGGTTGGACACTGCTACGTCGTAGACGACGACCGGGATGCCCGCCTTGATGGCCTCATCGATCTTGGGATTGACCGAGTCGGCGAGTCCGTGGTCGACGATGATCGCGTCGGGCTTGCTGTTGATCGCATCGCCCAACATCGAGACTTGCTTGCCGTTGTCACCATGGGCGTCGTACGTGTCGACGGTCCCGCCGGCGGCCTGGATCTGAGCGGTGGCGCCGTTGCCCCACTGCTCGAAATAGTCACCCACGCCCGACTGACGCACGAGCGCGATCTTGAGTCCAGGCTTGAAACCGGAGGGCGCGGCGCTCGGGAGGGTAAAGCTGTTATCCGCGCTCGGCGCGGCCGCGGATTTGGAACTGGAGGATCCCGAGTCGCTACTGCTCTGTGAGCAGCCAGTCAGCACGAGTGCGACTGACGCGAGCACGGCGACTGACGCGTGCTTCCACTTCATAATGGGCCTCTTTCTCGCCTAGCGGCGATCTGCGGTTGGGATGTGTCGTTGTCGAATTGTTGGTGCTGTTAGAGCGGCTGATCGGGTCGGTCGCCGCGGTCGGGCCGGATCACTCGTTTGTCGGTCACGATGGCGGTGATCAATTTCGCTGGCGTGACGTCGAAAGCCGGATTGGCCGCCGCGATGCCTTCGGGCGCGAGTCGCATGCCCCGAATCTCGGCCACCTCGGTGCTGCCGCGGTCCTCGATGTCGATCTCCGCGCCGGAGGCGGTCTGGGTGTCCACGGTCGACTCCGGGGCAACGACGATAAATGGCACGCCTGCGTAGTCGGCGGCCAGTGCGAGTGCGAAGGTGCCAATCTTGTTGGCTGTGTCGCCGTTTGCGGCGATCCGGTCCGCACCGACCAGGACGGCGTCCGCGCCGCCTGCGGCGAGTATCGAGGCCGCCGCAGAGTCGACGATCAGGTCGAACGGCGCACCCATCTGCAGTAACTCCCAGGCGGTGAGCCGGGACCCTTGCAGCAGCGGCCTCGTCTCGAGCGCGATGGCTTGCTTCAGCCGCCCAGTCAAGTGCATCTCTTGTACGACGCCCAACGCGGTTCCGCGCTCGACGGCGGCGAGTCCGCCGGTATTGCAAATGGTCATGAGTCGTGCACTGCTCGCCGCGGAGTCCGAGAGGATTTCGCCTAGTAGCGCAGCGCCGTGCTTGGCCATTGCCGATGATGCGGCGATGTCGTCGTCGCGGACCTTGAGAGCGGCAGCCAACACCGCCGCGGCGCCGTCTGGACGCGCGGCACGCGCGAGGTCGACGCCGAGCGCCAGATTGACAGCGGTGGGCCGCGCGACGCGTAGCTTGTCGATCGCCTTGTCGACTTCGGCCGGGTCGAGGTTCTGTACGGCGAGCGCGACACCGAGCGCGCCGGCGACGCCGAGCGCGGGAGCGCCGCGTACGGCAAGCCGTTTGATCGCGTCGATAAGGTCGTCCACCGTGTCGATCTCGAGCACCGTCTCGGACTGGGGGAGCAGCGACTGGTCTAGCAGCCGGATATGACCCGGTCGTTCGGTGGTTCCATCGGTCCAGTCAATGGCGCGCACTCGCTCGATTTCTCCTCAATCGTCTGGGTCACGTGGCTGTGCCATATGACTCGCAATTTGTTACTTGTTCAGTGCGAGGTTGTCAGACAAATTAAAACAGGTCAAGATGTGACACATGACAAAACGGTCACGAACGACGCTCGCGGACGAAATCGTCCAGACGATCAAGTCCGAGATCCGATCGGGCGTCTATCCGTCCGGCGAGAGATTGCCAACCGAGGCCGCGCTGGGCGAGCGATTCGCCGTATCGCGGGCAACTGTGCGCAGTGCGATCAAAGAGCTCGACGTGCTCGGACTCGTCTGGACGCAGCAGGGGGCCGGCACATTCGTGCGCCTGCGACCGACCGTCCATGACGGCTTGGAGAAGATGGGGTCGATCTCCGACTCGATCCGCGCGAGCGGCAAGAATCCCGGCCACGAGTACGGTCGTCAGACAACTCGCGGCGTTTTGCCCGACGAGGCTAAGCGAATGGGTGTCTCCTCCGAGACCGATGTCGTCGAGCTCCGCCGCCGGATCACGGCGGACGGCGACGTCGTTGCCTACTCGTTTGACCTGATTCCAGCGACCCTGTTCCCGGGCAAGTTTCAGGCCGGGCAGCTCGAAGGTTCGATTTTCCGGTACTTCGAGGACGAGCTGGGCATACATCCGACACTTGGCCTCGCACAGGTGCACGCGGTCGAGTCCAATCACATTGCGTGGGGTCCGGGGGCCGCGAAACATCGACTGTTCGTGCTGCTCGACCAGCTGCACTACGACCGCGAGCATCGACTGCTGATGTACTCGCGGACGTACTTCATCGAGGGGGTCTATTCGTTCGAGCTAGTGCGCACGAACTGACCGGACCTGATCGCGGCATCGAGTATTGGCTGCGCCCGGCCAGTACCCTGAGGCGCATGAGTATTCATATCGGTGCCGATTCCGGCCAGATCGCCCCTTACGTCCTTATGCCCGGCGACCCGCTGCGTGCCAAGTGGATCGCCGAGCACTACCTGGAAGACGCCAAGCTCTACAGCGATGTGCGCAACATGTTCGGTTACACGGGCACTTACAAGGGCCTTGAGGTATCGGTGCAGGGTTCGGGCATGGGTATGCCGTCTTTCGCTATCTACGGCACCGAGTTGTTCAACGACTTCGGCGTACAGACGATCGTGCGGGTCGGCTCGTGCGGCGCGCTCAACACCGACGTAAAGCTGCGCGACGTGATCCTTGCTTCGGGCGCTTGCACCGACTCGGGCATGAACCGGTTGCGTTTCGAGGGCGTCGACTTCGCTCCGATCGCCGACTTCGAGCTGCTGCGCACGGCGTACGACGTCGCCGCCGCCAACAAGATGCCAACGCACGTCGGCAATATTCTGTCCTCCGACTCGTTCTACAACGATCGAGCCGAGCTCACGACCCGCCTCACCGAGTACGGCGTCCTCGCGGTCGAGATGGAAGCCGCCGCGCTTTACACACTCGCCGCTAAGTACGGCCGGAAGGCGTTGGCGATCTGCACCGTCTCGGACCACGTGATCACCGGCGAGGCCACCAGTTCGCAGGAGCGCGAGCAGTCCTTCAGCGACATGATCGAGGTCGCACTCGAGACAGTTCTCACCGTGCACGGGCAGAAGTAGGCAAACCCGACGTTGCGATCCTCGCCTCCTAGCTTTCCCGCTCCTTGGCGAGGCGAGTGATCGTGGCGACCACCGATTCCAGTGACAGCGACGGGTCTGCGCCAAGCGCATAGCCGGCCAAGAACGTCGTGATCGGCGCCGCGGGCCGGAGGACCTCGTGGGCGGCGACGCCCGCAACACCAAGCAGTTGATTGATCTGTTCGGCGGTCGGTGGGTCGATCTTCAAGTCAGCGGCAACCTTGTCGGCCCAAGCGCTCAGCGCGTCCATGATGTCGTCGTCAGCCATCGTCGCTCATCCTCCGTGCGTTGTTGAGGTCGTCGGGCGTGTCAATGTCCAAGAGTTGACGCAGCTCGTCGGCGTCGGTAATACCAAGGAACCGTACGTCGAGAAGCGCGGCGAGGTTGCGCACGCTCTGGTTGAGCGGGTCGCCGATCACGATCAGCGCCCGCCGCAGGGCGGCCACCTTCCACACCGAGGCCAGCCACTGCTGCCGATCCCGCGCGACCGGTACGGCTACGTCGTGATCGCCAAGTACGCCGACTAGTCGGTCGAAGTGCCCCCGCGTAAGGAAAGGCATGTCCGCCGCGACGATCGCGACGAGCTCTGTATCGGGCGCTAGGTGGCGCGCGCCCGCGGCAATCGCGGCGACAGGTCCTCCACCGGGCGGGTCTTCGCGGGCGAGCGTGACCCGTGCGATCTGCTCATCGGATATCCCGTCAGATAGGCCCACGATAATCGTGGGCAGCCCGTCAAGCGCGGTCAGCAGATGCCCGAGGAGGGATTGACCAGCCAGGGGGAGCGCAGGCTTGTGTAAGCCGCCGAGCCGCGAACTCTTCCCGCCGGCCAGCACGATCACGCCACCGAGCGAGTGCGGCAGACCAGGCTGATGTCTCAACATGTAGGACGCCCTTCCGGCTTGTGGTGAATCTTACCGCGCCCGGATTTGGTGCACGACCGTCCGCATGAGTATCGTGCAAAGGTTCATTGGGGCGCCGTACGACGGTGCCGAGGAGGCCCTTCGTCATGACTACAGCCACGTCACCAGCCGTTGGCGCTACCGGCGTCTCCAAAGTCTTCTTCGCCGGCAAGGAACCGGTGTGGGCCTTGGAAGATGTCTCCCTGCAGGTTGAGGAGGGCTCGTTCACGTGCGTCGTGGGCCCGTCCGGCTGCGGCAAGTCCACGCTCCTGCGGATTCTCGGGGGCCTCGAGAAACCGACGTCTGGGACGGTCGCGCTGCAGGATTCAAGCCATAAGATCCCTGCCGCATTTGTATTTCAGGAGCACGGTGTCTTTCCATGGGTCAACGTGCTCGACAACGTCGCCTTCGGTCTGCGGATGAGCGGTGTACGCCGCAACGAGCGCACCGAGAGGTCCCGGGAGTGGATTGCCCGGGTTGGGCTGAGCAGCTTCGAGAAGTCCTACCCGCATGAGCTTTCTGGTGGGATGCGACAACGGATCGCCATCGCACGCGCGTTTGCCACCGGTTCGCCGGTGCTGCTGATGGATGAGCCGCTCGGCGCGCTCGATGCGCAGACCCGCCTGCTGATGCAGGAAGAATTGGTCAAGCTCTGGGAAGCCGAACGTAAGACGGTCGTCATGGTCACCCACGGCATCGAAGAGGCGATCTTGCTCGGCGATCGGGTCGTGGTGATGTCTGCGCGGCCGGGCAGGATCAAAGAAGACATTCAGGTCGACTTCCCGAGGCCGCGGACCATGGAGCTGGAGCGCACGCCAGAGTTTGGCGAAATGCGCTATCGCATATGGGAACTACTGCGCGACGACGTACGCGCATCGGCGGCGATGTGATGACCACAAGTACGCAAGCTTCCCCAGATCTGGATGTCAGCCGCGCCGACCGGACCTTGGCCGCGGCGGCCGCCGCACACAAGCGAGCGGTGCGACTACGAACTCGTGACATCGCGCTGGCAATCCTCACGCCACTGGTATTGCTTGCGCTGTGGGAATTCACCGCGCGCCAGGGCATCATCGACGCCCGGCTCTTCCCGCCGCCGACGAAGATCATCGACCGCGGCGTCGAGATGATCACCAGCGGCGACTTGATGACGCATGTCGGTGCGACGTTGCGCCGGTTAGCGCTCGGGATGGTCATTGGTTCGGTGCTCGGTATCGTGCTGGGCCTGGCCATGGGTGCTTGGCGGGCGCTGAACGCGGCACTCGGCCCGATGTTCGCCGCGTTGTACGCGCTGCCGAAAATCGCCATTCTGCCGCTGCTTTTGCTGATTTTCGGTCTGACCGAGACGCCTAAGGTGCTCGCGGTGACGATCTCGGTATTCTTCGTCATGCAGATCAATACCGTCGCCGGCGTTCGCCAGATCGACGACAAGGTGCTGGAGGCGGCGCGCGCATACGGCGCCACCGGCCTTAATCGATTCCGGCTGATCATCCTGCCCGGCGCGCTGCCCTTTATCTTCTCCGGATTCCGGATCGCCACCGGTACGGCGGTCATCGTCGTGACCGCGGTCGAGTTCGTAGCGTCGAACACCGGTCTCGGATTCTTGATTTGGAACTCGTGGCAACTGTTCCAACCGGAACAGATGTACGTCGGGCTGGTTACCGTTGCGGTGCTCGGCGCCGTACTGACCGGACTATTCGCGATCGCCGAACGACTTTCGCTGCCATGGAAACGCGGGAAGACCCGCGACTAGGGGAAATGGAAAAGACTGAATTGACTAGGAAACGTACCGCGATCAAAGTCGCCGCGGCGGCCGTCGTCGGACTACTCGCGCTCGCCGGTTGCGGCAGCAGCAGCAGCGACTCCGGCAAGTCGAGCGACAAAGGCAAGGGCGGTACCACCGTCGTCAAGGTCGCTCATGTGACCTCGGCGTTGTTTACGCCGCTGTACGTCGCTCAGGCTAAGGGCTACTTCAAGGACGCCGGTCTCGATGTCCAGCTCGAGGCGATCAAGTCCGGTCAGGACAGCGTCCCGCTGCTCGCATCCGGCAAGCTCGATGTCATGGTCGCCGGCTTCTCGGCGGGCATGTTCAACGCGCTGAACTCGGGCCTCAAGTTCAAGGTTGTCGGATCGATGGGTATCTCGACCGGCGACAAGGCGAAGTCTCCGACCGCGCTCGAGGTTTCAAAATCGCTGGTGGACTCCGGTAAGGTCACGAAGCTCGCCGACCTCAAGGGCAAGAAAATCGCCGTCGCCGGCGGACCTGGAGCGACCGGCGGCTACCTGCTCGCCGCAATTCTTAAGACCGCGGACCTGACGCTCAAGGACGTCGAGCCGGTCAACCTTGGCAGCCCCGATATGGAGGCTGCGCTGAAGTCCGGCGGTGTCGACGCGGCACTGCCGAGCGCGCCGTTCAGCACCAACATGGAGCTCAATGGGGTCGCTACCGCGCTCGCCGTACCGGCTAAGGGCACCACGGGCACCGGCGTGATGTTCGGCGCCGACTTCGCAAAGAGCGCTACTGCGCAGAAGTTCTTCTCGGCATTGGTCAAGGGCGCGAAGGATTCGCAGGGCGATCTATCTAAGAACCAGGACGTCCTTAAGATCGTTGCGGACGCGACCGGTCAGAAGATCGATGTATTGGCCAAAACACCTTTCTACTCCTGGCATCCGGATCTTGCGCCGCAGCCTGATCAGCTCGATGCGATGCAGAAGACGTGGATGGACGCCGGACTGTTGAACTACGACAAGACCATCAAGGCTTCGACGTACGTCGAGGACAAGTTCGCCAAAGCAGCAAAGTAAGTCAGGCCGCAAAAGTAACGACAGCGCTTACGTTTGTGGGGCGGACCTGTTGCCGTAGCCGGTAACAAGTCCGCCCCACAAGTGCGTCCGGGACTCTAGCGAGGTGGCATCCGGATCGCGCCGTCCAGACGGATCACCTGCCCGTTGAAGTACATGTTGCGGTTGAGCTCGAGCACGAGCGAGGCAAACTCCTCCGGGCGGCCGAGCCGCTTGGGGAATGGCACCGCGGCGTTGAGCCCGTCCCAGACTGCTTCGTTGCGCTCCTTCACGGCGAGCATCGGTGGCGTCGCGAAGATGCCCGGCAAAATCGTGTTGGCGCGGATCCCGAGGTCCATCAGGTCACGGGCGAGCGGAAGTGCCAGCCCGGCGACTCCGGCTTTGGCGCTCCCATAGCAGATCTGGCCGATCTGGGCGTCTTGCGCGGCCACCGAGCCGGTGAGCGTGATGCAGCCGCGCTCGCCATCGTCGTCGATCGGGTCAAGTCCGGCCATGCCAAGTGCCGCCAACGACGCCATGCGGTACGACGCCACGAAGATTCCCTGTGCTGAGAACGCGAAGTCGTCGGTAGCGAGGCGCTTGTAGTTACCGGTCTCCCTGTCGCGGTAGATCGTCCGGCCGCGACGGGAAATCTGGGCGCAATGCACCAGGATGCGTTCCTGGCCATTCGCCGCACGCGCTTCTTCGAACCCGGCCACGGCGCTGTCCTCGTCGGTGATGTCAACCTTGTGGAAGGTGGCGCCGATCTCCTTGGCGACCGCCTGCCCGCCTTCCTCGTTGACGTCGAAAATCGCGACCTTCACGCCCTGCGCGGCGAGCGCGGTCGCCGAGGCGCGGGCGAGGCCGGATGCGCCACCGGTGACCACTGCCGAAACACTGCTATCGAGCTTCATACACGTTCTCCTGTCGTTCGGTTTGATACTCGTTCGGATTGATGCTCGTTAGTTAGTACCACGAACGACCGATCCGGCGACAGTCCCGCACGATCCGTGGGTTGTACCGCGCGACCCGTGGGTTTGCACCCGCACGGTCTACAACTTCGTCCCGCACGATCCGTAAGCGCGTACCGCGCGGTCCACGACTTTGTCCCACACGATCCGTAAGCGCGTACCGCACGGTCCACGACTTCGTCCCACACGATCCATGACCTCGTACCGTCGCGTTGGCGGCTCGCGTGATCTGTGGCCGGGTTTCACGCAGGCTAAAAACAAGGAGTAGCGCTCTATGGTGGGTCGCGCTTCCCCGTCATGACCCCGACCTAACCACGTATTCGTACATTTGTGCCATGTCGGAACCTGTCAACCTGTTTGGAGTCGTTCGTCGGTGATGGGGTGGTTGATTCCCACGCTCGCGAGTGGGGACTTCACCACTGGTGGATGGGTGA
>NZ_PVUE01000030.1 GCF_003003235.1 Antricoccus suffuscus | reverse complement strand
GTCCATACCTGTGATCGGGTGCCCCACATGCACTGCTAGCTCGTGTCTCATATCTGGGTGGACTTATCGTGTCTCACATCAACCGAGACTGGACACTCCGGCCTCTCTGGTCTTCTATGCATATTGTGCGGCAGTGACGACGCGTTCCCACCGCTGCCCGCGTGACCATATGCCTTGGCGTAAGTCGGCTAGGTCACAGGTCCGTGACAAGGTCGCCGGCGCCGTGCCGAAAGAATCGTTCGCGGAGATAAAGGTGCGCGCAACGCCGGTCGTTATCGAGCCGTGACCGTATGACGAACAAGTCACCAAACCACGGCATTTTGGACTAGCCGAAAATAGGCGTGACGTCCTACGGTGACTATCGTGACCGATCAATTAACAAAGAAGCCACGGGCGAGGGCGATGCGCTCCACCGTTGCGCTCAAAGCGGCGATGGCCATATCCGGCCTCATCATGGTGCTGTACTTGATACTGCACATGTATGGCAACCTCCGAGCGTTCTGGGGCAAGTCTGCCTTCGACGACTACGCGAGCCACTTGCGGACGTTCGGGGAGCCGACTCTCCCGTACCGCGGACTCCTCTACATAGTCGAAGTCGTGCTGGCCGTGGCCGTGCTGGTGCACATTTACAGTGCAATCGTGCTGACGAGGCGTGATCACGCCGCCCTCGGCAAGGTCGACGGCAAGCGCTACCAGACCACCCAGAACAAGCGTGGAGTGCAGCGCAGCTATGCGTCGTTCACGCTGCGCTGGGGCGGCGTCGTCATCGTGCTGTTCGTCATTTACCACCTGCTGCACCTGAGTGCCGACAACGTCATCCATCCTGGTGGCGCTTCGGACAGCCCATACGTACGTCTGGTCAACGGGTTCCAGATCTGGTGGGTCATGCTTAGCTACCTGATCGCGATGATCGCCATTGGCTTCCATCTGCGGCACGGACTCTGGAGCGCGTTCGCCACCCTCGGGATCAATAACAGCGTCAAGCGTCGCCGTCGACTCAACCAGGCGGCGATCGTGGTCTCGCTAGTGATTACGATCGGGTTCTTGCTGCCGCCGCTCTCGATATTCTTTGGATGGATTAGCTGATGACTGAGTACTACACCGAGGGCACGCCTATCCAAGATGAGAAGGCGCCCGCCACGACAATCGAAAAACAGTGGGACGAACGACGTTTCCACACCAACCTGATCAACCCGTCGAACCGCCGCAAGCTGTCGGTCATCATCGTCGGAACGGGTCTGGCCGGCGGCTCGGCCGCCGCGACCCTCGGCGAGGCGGGCTATCACGTCAAGAGCTTCTGCTACCAGGACAGCCCCCGCCGCGCGCACAGCATCGCGGCCCAGGGCGGCATCAACGCGGCGAAGAACTACCGCAACGACGGCGATAGCGTCGAGCGGCTCTTCTACGACACGGTCAAGGGCGGAGACTACCGCTCGCGCGAGTCCAACACCTACCGCCTCGCCCAGATCAGCGTCGAGATCATCGACCAGTGCGTCGCCCAAGGCGTGCCGTTCGCCCGCGAGTACGGCGGCCTACTGGACAACCGCTCCTTCGGCGGAGTGCAGGTCTCCCGCACGTTCTACGCGCGTGGCCAGACCGGACAGCAGCTCCTGATCGGCGCCTACCAGGCCCTGGAGCGCCAGGTCGCGGCCGGCACCGTGGAAATGCACACTCGCCACGAGATGCTCGACCTGATCGTCATCGACGGCCGAGCCCGCGGAATCGTCGTACGCGACATGGTGACCGGCGAGATCGAGACCCACTTCGCGGACGCCGTCGTACTCGCCTCCGGCGGCTACGGCAACGTCTTCTTCCTCTCGACCAACGCGATGGGCTGCAACGTCACCGCGAGCTGGCGCGCGCACCGCAAGGGCGCGCTGTTTGCCAACCCCTGCTACACGCAGATCCACCCGACCTGCATTCCCGTCAGCGGCGACTACCAGTCAAAACTGACCCTGATGAGCGAGTCGCTGCGTAACGACGGTCGCATCTGGGTGCCGAAGAAGGCCGGTGACGAGCGCAATCCTCGCGATATCCCCGAAGCAGAGCGCGACTACTACCTCGAGCGGATCTATCCGGCGTTCGGCAACCTCGTTCCTCGCGACGTCGCATCACGTGCGGCTAAGAAGGTCTGCGACGACGGCTTCGGCGTCGGACCAGGCGGTCGCGGTGTCTTCCTCGACTTCACTGAGGCGATGGAGCGGCTCGGGCGACCGGCCGTCGAAGCGAAATACGGCAACCTCTTCGACATGTACAAGCAGATCACCGACGAGGACCCGTACGAAGTACCGATGCGGATCTACCCGGCCACCCATTACACGATGGGCGGGCTGTGGGTCGACTACGACCTGCAGAGCACGATCCAGGGCATGTATGTGATCGGCGAGGCCAACTTCTCCGACCACGGTGCGAACCGGCTCGGCGCGAGCGCACTGATGCAGGGACTGGCCGACGGTTACTTCGTGCTGCCCAACACAATCAGTGACTACCTTGCCCAAGGCCCGTTCGACAAGATCGACGAAAACCATCCAGCGGCGAAGGCTGCCGCGGACGGCGTGCGCGAGCGGATCGACAAGCTCTTGTCCATCAATGGCACGCGCACGGTCGACTCCTTCCATAAAGAACTCGGACACATCATCTGGGAATACTGCGGGATGGAACGCAACCAGGAGGGCCTGACCGAAGCGATCGAGAAGATTCGCAAGCTCAAGGCCGAGTTCTGGACCGACGTCAAAGTCACCGGTGAAAACGAGGAGCTCAACCAGACCCTCGAACGCGCCGGACGCGTCGCGGACTTCTTCGAGCTTGGCGAACTCATGTGCATCGATGCGCTCCACCGCACCGAGTCATGCGGCTGCCACTTCCGCTCAGAGAGCAAGACCGAGGATGGCGAGGCCCTGCGCAAGGACGATGACTTCTCGTACGTCGCTGCCTGGGAGTACGGCGCCGACGGCTCGGGACCGGTACTGCACAAGGAACTTTTGAAGTTCGAGAACATCGAGATGAAGCAGCGGAGCTACAAGTGAACATCACCGTGCGCGTCTGGCGCCAGGAAAACCACGACGCTAAAGGCAAGATGGTCTCCTACCCTGTTAACGACGTATCACCTGACATGTCGTTCCTCGAGATGCTCGACGTTCTCAACGAGCAGCTGACCGTCGAGGGGCATGACCCCGTTGCGTTCGACAGCGACTGCCGTGAGGGCATTTGCGGCATGTGCGGCGTTGTCGTCAACGGGATCGCTCACGGTCCGAAAAGACTCGTCACTACGTGCCAACTGCACATGCGCAGCTTCAACGACGGTGACGTGATCGATATCGAGCCCTGGCGCTCGGGCGCCTTCCCCATTGTCAAGGACCTCGTCGTTGACCGCAGCGCGTTCGACCGGATCATCCAGGCCGGCGGCTACATCTCGGCGCCGACCGGCTCGGCGCCTGACGCGCATGCCACCCCGGTGCCGAAGGTCGATGCGGACAAGGCGTTCGACGCGGCGACCTGCATCGGCTGCGGCGCGTGCGTAGCGGCGTGCCCCAACGGCTCGGCCATGCTGTTCACGGCGGCCAAGGTGACCCACCTCGGGTTGCTGCCGCAGGGCCAGCCGGAGCGTGACGAGCGCGCGATCAACATGATCAACCAGCACGACGCGGAAGGATTCGGTGGCTGCACGCAGATCGGCGAATGCACCGCAGCCTGCCCGAAGGGGATTCCGCTGGACATGATTTCGCGGCTCAACAGCGACGTACTGCACGCGCTCACGCACGAGCACAGCAACAAGTAAAACCCTTCGCAACGTCATACGCCCCGGTCGCTACCAGTTGCGGCCGGGGCGTATGACGTTATTCGACTTGCGTTACTTATTGGCGGTGCCCTGCGCCCAGGTCTCCCACGGGATCGTCCAGTCGAAGATGTCGCCATCTGCCTGCGTGAGCGGCACCGGAGAGCCACTCACCTCGACGATGTCGCCTGCGGTACTCAGGTCGAAGAACCATTTCGCGTTTGCTGGGCTCGCGTTGAGGCAACCGTGCGAAACGTTACGGACCCCTTGGTCCCCGATCGACCACGGAGCGGAGTGCACAAACTCACCGTTGTTGGAGATCCGCGTCGCCCACTCGACCTCGCTTTGGTAACCGCCGGCATCGAGCGCTAAGCCAAAGGTGGTCGAATCCATCGTCATCTTCGCCTTCTTGTCCGAGACGACATGTACGCCGTTGTGGGTATAGCGACCTTCGACTTCCTTGCCTGCGGCGATAGGGATGGTGCGCAACACGGCGCCGTTCTTGGTCACGACCATCTGATGCGTGCCGGTGTCGGCCTTGCTGATGACCGCATCCCCCACGGTGAAGCCGATCGAGCGGTTGACCTTGCCCCAATTGCCGTTGCCGAAATCGACGCCGAGCAGGTTGACGTCCACCTTGACCGTGCTGCCTGCCTGCCAGTAGACCTGCGGCCGCCAGTGCACCTCACTGTCAGTGATCCAGTTCCACGAGCCGGTCTGCGCCGGGGCCGCGGTCACTGCCATCGCGAGTTCGACTGCTTTGCGGTTGGCCGCCGGCTTGTCGAAATAGACGCGGATCGGCATCCCGACCCCTACCGTCGTACCGTCCAGCGGCCCAATCGACGGGAACACCTGCGCAGTTGGGGCGACCGTCGTGAAAGTCGAGCTGGCCGTAACTGTCTTGCCGTCCTCGCCCTTCGCGGCCGCGTCGACGGTGTACGTCGCGCCATACGTAAGCGGGTCGGTGTTGGCCCACGCCGCCCCGGTCGCATCTGCCGCGCCCTTGATGACCGCACCGGTCTGGTCGGTGACCGTGACGTCGGTGATCTTCCCCGCGGTGACGCTCACCGCGATCGGGGTCGCCGGGGACAGACCGGCCGAGCCATCCGGTACGGCGATCGCGAGTTGCGCGGTCGGCGCCTTCGGCTTGCTCGCGCTGCCACTCGCACCGGCTGAGGGCTTCGCACCTGAACTCTTGGGTGCGCCCGTGCATGCGCTCAGCACTACCAACCCGGCAACCCCAATCCCGCCGAGCATCTGCCGGCGGTTCATCAACTGGTCCCAGGTAGGTCGGCGGCTCGCTTCGGTCATTCCCGCATCCAATTCGTCATCATTGCCTATCACCGTCGGTGAACTACGCCATGTGCGCTTCGTCCCGGCCGGAGTAGGCCCACTGTACGGCGCTGCAATTGTCGTGGCCGTTCCATTTTCGCCGGACTTCAACGCAAATTGGATCAGGCACGGCGTCATTCGCGTCTCATCTACGTCTCGATTTGGGAACTACCGGTCCCCCGTTTCGAAGGCACGGCGCAGCCTGATATTCTTTCCAGCCGTTGCTGCTTTGCAGATTTTAATCCGCGCAGCACGACGCGCCGCTAGCTCAACTGGCAGAGCAAGTGACTCTTAATCACTGGGTTCGGGGTTCGAGTCCCTGGCGGCGCACCACCGACGGTGATCGTGACCGTCATAATCCCCGCCCGGGTGATCGGGCGGGGATTTTTCAATTCGCTAGGGTTCGGACTATGGCACCCGTTCTGGGTGTGCGCGACTGACACTGGAGGCCCCCGTGACGACACCCAAGAAGATCCGGCTCAGCGCGCGTGAGCTTATTGAGCTCGCGCTTGACCCGGGGTCTTTCAAGAGCTGGGATTCTCCACTGCGCTATCCGATGGACGCGGCACCCGGCGCAAGTGACGAATACCGCGCGCAGCTGGTCAAGGCGGCCGATAAAGCGGGCACCGACGAGTCGGTGATATCCGGCGAGGGCCGACTGTCAGGGCGGCGTATCGCCATCCTGGCGAGCGAGTTTCGCTTCCTAGCCGGGTCGATCGGCAAGAACGCCGCTGACCGGATCGTCGCCACCGTCGAGCGGGCGACCGCAGAAGGCATCCCGCTCGTTGCGGCGCCCAGCTCCGGCGGCACCCGCATGCAAGAAGGTACGCCGGCGTTTGTCCGGATGATCAACATCAGCAAGGCCGTCACCGCACACAAGGCGGCCGGTCTGCCGTATCTGGTCTACCTGCGCGACCCGACGACCGGCGGGGTCATGGCTTCGTGGGGCTCGCTCGGGCAGGTCACGGCCGCTGAGCCCGAGGCAATGCTGGGGTTCCTCGGCCCGCGGGTCTACGAGGCGTTATTTGAAAAACCGTTCCCGCCCGGCATCCAGACCGCCGAGAACCTTTACGCCCACGGCATCATCGACGCCGTCGTACCTCCGCAGCAGATCGGCAGGCTACTGGACAAGGTGCTACGGGTGACGACCGCAAGTGAGCAACCGCAGCGGGTCGAGTTGCCCGAACTCACCACACATGACATCAAGGACCTCCCTGACAGCGACGTCTGGGACAGCGTGATCGCGTCTCGCCGTCCCGATCGACCTGGCGTGCGCGACCTACTGCGGATCGCGGCTGGCGATGTAATCCCGCTTAACGGCACCAGCCAGGGCGAACGCGACCCGGGTCTGTTACTCACGCTCGCGTCCTTCGGTTCGCATGCCTGCGTCGTACTTGGCCAGGACCGCCGCCGGCAGACCGCGTCACACCAGCTCGGCCCGGAGGCGCTGCGGGTGGCACGGCGGGGCATGCGGCTGGCGACCGAGCTGATGCTGCCGCTCGTGACCGTGATCGACACCCCTGGTGCCGCGCTGTCCCCGGAGGCAGAAGAAGGCGGCCTCGCCGGAGAGATCGCGCGCTGTCTCGCCGAGTTATCCACCGTGCGTACGCCGACCGTCACGTTGATGCTCGGCCAGGGCAACGGAGGCGCCGCGCTGGCGCTGCTGCCGGCCGACCGCGTCATCGCCGCGCAACATTCCTGGCTTTCCCCGCTCCCGCCGGAGGGCGCGAGCGCGATCATCCATCGTGATGTCGAGCACGCGCCGCAAATGGCACGTGAGCAGAAGACCTCCTGCCGCGACATGGTCGAGGCAGGCATCGTGCACACCGTCGTACTGGAAAGCCCCGATGCGGCGGACGAGCCAGTGGAGTTCTGCCAGCGGCTGAGCCAGACGCTTCAGTTCGAACTCACTCGCCTCGAACGGATCCCGATGCAGTCGCTACTGACCGCCCGCGGCGTTCCCTGGGCCTGAACGATGGCGGCGTGTATCGCCGCAGCCGCAGTGAGTTGCCGACGACGAACAGTGACGAGAATGCCATCGCGGCGCCGGCGTACATCGGATTGAGTAGACCACTGGCCGCCAGCGGGATAGCCGCCACGTTGTAGGCGAACGCCCAAAACAGGTTGCCCTTAATCGTCGCGAGCGTACGTCGTGACAGCGCGATGGCGTCGCCGACCTGCGTGAGGTCCGCGCGAACCAGCGTGATGTCGCTTGCCTTGATCGCCGCGTCCGCTCCGCTACCCATGGCGATACCGAGATCGGCCGTGGCGAGCGCCGCCGCATCGTTGAGGCCGTCGCCCACCATCGCGACCCGATGCCCGGCGTTCTGCAGTTCTCGGACTTTGTCGACCTTGTCTGCAGGCATGACCTCGGAATAGACGTCGCGCGCCGCGATCCCGACCTCTGCGGCGATCGAGTCGACCGCCGCCGCGCTGTCCCCGCTCAGCAACACCGGACGCATACCCTGGCTGATCAGTTGCGCGATCGCCGGCGCGCTAGACGGTTTGATCGGGTCCGCCAGCGCAACAAATCCGCGCACTTCACCGTCCCACCCGACGGCAATGGTGGTGCGCGTCTCGTTTGCATCCGCGCCGGCTGTGAAACCCTGCTGCATAAGAAAGGCCGGACGTCCGGCCGCCACTAGCTGACCGTCGACGACGGCCGTCACGCCGAGCCCGTCGTACGTCGTAAAAGCGGTAGCGACCGGTACGACGAGACCGTGTGCGGCGGCGATAATAGAGCGCGCGATCGGATGGTCGCTGCCGGACTCGACGGCGGCCGCGTAGCGCAAAACCTCGTCACTAGCGGTTGACGCATTAGTCGCTACGACGTCCACGACAGCCATCGCTCCGGTAGTCACGGTGCCTGTCTTGTCGAGGACCACGGTGTCGATGTTGCCCGCCGACTCCAACGCCTGCGGCCCGCCGACCACGATGCCCAACTGTGCGCCGCGGCCGGTGCCGACGAGGAGCGCGGTGGGTGTCGCAAGGCCGAGAGCACAGGGGCACGCGATGACGAGCACCGAGACCGCCGCGCTCACCGCAGCGGACGGCGTGCCCCCAAATACGAGCCAGCCGGCGAGCGTGAGCAAACTGATCAGTACGACGATCGGGACGAATATCCCGGACACGCGGTCAGCTAGTCCGGCGATGGCCGCTTTTCCGGCCTGCGCGTCGGAGACCAGCTTGGCGATGTGAGCCAACTGCGTGTCGGCTCCGACCCTGGTGGCCCGCACCGTCAACTGGCCGCTGAGGTTGATGGTCGACCCGACGACGTCGTCACCGGCGGTGACCGGAGCCGGCATCGACTCCCCGGTCAGCAGCGACGAGTCGACGCTGGATGACCCGTCGACTATCTCGCCATCGGTCGCGATCTTCTCACCTGGCCGGGCGAGAAACGTATCGCCGACTTGCAGTTCGCCTATGGGTATACGAAGTTCGACTCCCGATCGGATGACGGCGACATCGCGAGCGCCAAGGTCGAGCAGCGCACGCAACGCAGCGCCCGCGCGCTTCTTTGCCCGCGCCTCGGCGTACCGACCGAGCAACACCAGCGTGGTCACGCCTGCGGCAGCCTCGAAGTAGACGTGCGCCCCTTCGCCGGCGATCCCAATGAGCGCCGCGACCGACCATAGGTACGCCGCGGTGACTCCCAGGGACACGAGCGTATCCATCGTGGCCGCGCCGTGGCGCAGGTTGACCAGAGCCGCGCGGTGGAAGGGAAACGCGCCCCAGAACACGACGGGGGTTGCCAACGCGAGCGCCCACCACTCCCAGCCAGCGAACTGCAGCGGCATCACCATCGAGAGCGCAACGATCGGGATGGTGAGTACGGCGCTGCCGACGAGCCGGGTCTTGAGCGTGACTCCACGCTCACCGGTGACGTCGAGTCCATCGTCGATTGACTGCCGCGGACCGCGTGGCGCGCTGGCCGTGTAGCCGGCCTTCTCGACGGTCGCGATGAGGTCATCGACCGCGGTCGCCTCCCCGTCATACGACACGGTGGCTTGTTCGAGAGCGTAGTTGACGGTCGCCTCGACCCCGTCGAGCTTGTTGAGCTTGCGTTCGATGCGGTTGGCGCAGGACGCGCACGTCATGCCGCCCAGCGAAAGCGTGATGTTGTCGTGGCTTTGTTGCGGCTGGGTAGCCGTGGAGGTCATGACACGACCGCTTGGTACCCAGCCTCGTCTACCGCATCTAGCACGGCGGCCGGGTCGACGTTGTCGCCACTGACAGTGAGCGCGCCGGACTCGAGTACGACGTCGACGGCGGTGACACCAGAGATTTCGCTGACTTCCTCTCGGACCGAGGAAACGCAGTGATCGCAAGTCATTCCGGACACGGTGAAACTAAGGGTGCTCATCTATGGGTACTCCTTTAAGAGATGTGGTGAAAGCGGGTTAGGACTTGACCAGGCGCGCGATCGCGGCGCTTGCTTCCGCGATCTTCTCGTCGGCGTTGTCGCCATTGGAGATCGCGTCACGCACACAGTGCCCGAGATGGTCGTTGACCAGGCTGAGCGCCACGGACTGCAGCGCCTTCGTGGCCGCCGAGACCTGAGTAAGTACGTCGATGCAATAGGTATCGCCGTCGACCATCTTTTCGATCCCGCGGATTTGGCCCTCGACACGACGTAGCCGCGAGAGAATTGCCGATTTGTCAGATGAGTAGCCGGGCGGGTGGGCGTGTTCGGTCATGTCGCCAATATACCCCTAGGGGGTACGTCGGCGTCAACGGGGCCGGTGAGCCTTGCCGCAATTAGTCGCGAGAGAGGTCAGTCGTCGCGATGATTCTTGACCGCCAGGTTGATCCGGCGCGCCACCAGCAGTACGACGACTCCGCCCACCGCAGCGACGACAGCCTTGCCCTTGGGTGACTTCAAAAAGTCCTGCATAGACTTCTTACCGCTGTCGACGATGCGCTTGGGGTTCGCACGCTCCACCAGTTGGTCGAGCGTGCCTGCCAAGGCCTCGCGCGCGGTGTTGATCTCGCGCTGGATCTCTTCAGGACTGCGTGCCACCTGGGTGCTCCTCGGTCGTTCGGTCGAAATAACCCGAAGGTAACCGTATCGGGTCAGCGTGCTGGCGTCATCTCATAGGGCACCAATGTCGCGAATCCGACGTTAGGCCGAGGGATGCCTAGGCCGCCTCGATGAGCTGCTTACCGACGTACCCGCCCTTCTCGGGGCCCGGCAGGGCGAAGAAGAAGCCACCGCCAGTGGTGATCACGAACTCTTCGAGCGCCTCCCCCTTGAGCCGGGCCTGCGTCTCGATAAACGCCGCGAGAGTGGCCTGGTAGCTGATGAACAGCAGCCCCTGGTCCAGATTGCCGTCGGCGTCGACACCGCCGCTGTAGTTCATCCCGCGGCGCAGCATCAGTTTCGCCGCGCCATCCCGCGGGTTTGCTAACCGGATATGGGCGTTGAGCGGGGTCACCGCCCCTTCGGGGTCCTTGGCGTAGATCGGCACATCTTCTTCAACCTTGCCGTCGAGTGGTGCCCCCGTCACCTTCTGCCGACCAAAAACGTGCTGCTGCTTGCCAAGGGACGAACCGTCCCAGTCCTCGATGAGCATCCGGAATTTCCGGACGACCTGATAACTGCCGCCGCTAGCCCAGACCGGCTCGCTCGATCCGCTCCACACGATTTCCGCCATGAGGTCATTGACGGTGACATCCGGATTAGCCGTACCGTCTTTGAAACCCATCAGATTGCGCGACGTCACCGCGTTGGGCTTCGGGTCCGTGTCCGGCCGAATGAACACGTCCTGCGCCCAACGCAACTTGAGCCACTTAGCGGTAGCCCGCCGCAGCACGCGCAACGCGTGGACAGGTATGTCGATCTGGTCGCCTTGCAGAAGGACCAGGATATCGCCGTGCAACTGCTCCGGGCGCAGCTCGTCGCGCGCGAGACCGTCCGGCATTGGCACCAACTCGGTCGGCTTGAGTGCCGCCAGTCCATAACGACCGTCGAACA
This sequence comes from Antricoccus suffuscus, assembly GCF_003003235.1. Classification (NCBI taxonomy): domain Bacteria; kingdom Bacillati; phylum Actinomycetota; class Actinomycetes; order Geodermatophilales; family Antricoccaceae; genus Antricoccus; species Antricoccus suffuscus. The sequence continues at coordinate 13,133 of NZ_PVUE01000030.1, read as the reverse complement.
AGCTCGCCCCGACCGACACCGTCCCGCTGAGCAACTTGTCTTTGAGCCCAAGCAACATGCCGTTGTCCTCGTCAGCCGTGTCAGGCACGGCTGGCCTAGACAGTGTCAGCTCGTGAATGAGGTCTGAGATCGTCTTGAGACACTCGCCAAGCGCTGCCCGGTCGGGAGCGAGGCAGTCAAATGCCACCGCCACGCCGTACGACGCCGGTCCGGGCAGAATGCCCATTTGATGGGTGCCGAAGAACTCCTCGCGCGCGCCGTTCTTTCCCTGCGAGAGCCCGTTCGTTTTGCTCGACGTACCTTCCGCGGCGGGCTGCTTCTGCCCTCCATCGGCCGTGCAACCGGCGAACACCGACGTACCTGCAACGGCGGCAGCGCCCGCAAGGAATCGTCGCCGGCCAATCAGCGCGGTCACTCCGGAACTCACTCCCCTAGATTTATTCTACGATTCGTCGAATTGTACCCGTCCCGTGCTGGGCGGCAGTTGACGTTGCCCACGGTACGTTTGGATCGGCTCGGTAGGGTTGTGACATGGCTGATGCAAAACGACTCGAAGCTGGCAACGACGCCCCACCGTTCACGTTGCCCGACGACACCGGCAAGAACGTATCTCTTGCCGACTTCAAGGGGCGCAAAGTCATCGTCTATTTCTATCCGCGCGCTATGACTCCCGGCTGCACCAAGCAGGCCTGCGACTTCACCTCATCGTTCGCCGAACTGCGTGGCGCGGGGTACGACGTCATCGGTATCTCACCCGACACGCCCGAGAAGCTCGCGAAATTCCGGAGCACAGAAGACCTTACGATCACGCTGCTGTCGGACTCCGACAAGGCCGTGATGACGTCGTACGGCGCATTCGGCGAGAAGCAGAACTACGGGCGGACCGTGATGGGCGTCATTCGTTCGACGTTCGTGATCGACGCAGACGGCAAGATCGAGCAGGCGCAGTACAACGTCAAGGCCACCGGCCACGTAGGGCGCCTACTAAAACAACTCGAGCTCGCCTAGCAGCATCTGACGAATCGGGTCGACGTACGATAGTCAGGCTTCGAGCGCCGCACACCTGCGGCGCGAGTCGCGAAGGGGCCGTAGCCCAACGGCAGAGGCACACGGTTTAGGTCCGTGCCAGTGTGGGTTCAAATCCCACCGGCCCTACAATATGACGCCGTCAAATGCGCTGCGTAAATGCACTGGGCCCCCGCAACCATGTGAGGTTGCGAGGGCCCGCGGCATCTCTACCGGACGCTCGAAGACTAGATCCCCATCTACCCTTTGGCCGAGCCTCACACGGTGTCAATGCGGCTCCCCCCGGAGTCCGAATCGGTGTGTGCTCGCTCATCTAATATCAACTTCTTGGGCGCCGGAGGCAGAACGCGAAACTTTCTTTAAATCGATGACCGACTGAACGTTCGGTCCGGCACCTTTCGCCCCAGGCGTCACAACGCGTAGTCTTTACTCGTCCCGGGTCGCTCCCGGGGCACTAGGCCTCGGGGTCGCTTCCGAGGCCGTGCGACCGACTCTCCCGAGAGCGAGTCGCAGAGGCCCCCAATCCCCCCGAATTGCCCGGGGGCCTCACCAAACGTCGATGCCCCGTCACCGTGAGCGGTGACGGGGCATTTCGTCGTTCAGCGAGTGCGGGTGGCCCCACGCCAGACGGACCTGTCCGCGACCGTTATGACAATGAGCGCAACGGCGCAGCCAAACATCACGATGGCCAAGTCGTGCAGCCCATCGTCAGTGGGATGGGTACCGAAAAATAACGCGATGAGACCGGCGGAGATCAGTGCGCCGAGAAACTGGCAGGTGCGCGACAGTCCCGACACCGACCCGATGTGCTCGGCGGGGGTTTGCTCGTAGACGGCCATCTGATTTGCCACGAACGTCGGGCCGCTCGGAATCGCGAAGACGACGGCAATCGCACCGAAATACCACAACGGCGATTGCGATGTGGCCAGGAAGATCATCACAGATCCGACCAGCATGGCGCTCACTCCGATGAGGACCGGGCCACCGATCGACGTAATGCGTCCGGCGTACAGCGCCAGCAGAGCGCCGATCCCGGACTGGATGAGCAGTACGACGCCGACCCCCGAGGGCGATAGGCCGCGAGCGTCCTCCAGCCATTGCGACAGCCCGAACATCACGCCGTAGACGACCGTGAACACCAGCACGAACCGCAGCAGGGTGAGCATCAGCGGAATGTTGCCTCCAATGCCTCGGACGTCGATGAACGGCAGCGACGTACGCCGCTCCAGCAGCACCATCGCGACGAAAAACGCCAACGACAGACCCAAAACCCACCATTTCGGGGTGGACATGGTCATCAGGAAGATCAGCAGGCTCCCGAGCGCACCGGCGAAGAGTGACATGCCCGGCAGATCGAGGCCGCGCACGCCGCCGCCAGGCTCACGCGGCGCGTCCTTGTCAACCCAGATCACGATCATCGTGAGCGCGATCAACGCCAACGGCAGGTTGACCACAAAGATCGCCCGCCAGCTGACGTACTCGACGAGCGCGCCGGCGAGCGGCGGCCCAATGGTGAGGGTCGTCAACGATGCCGTGCCCATCAAGGCAAGGACTCGAGTGGGGGTCGGCAAGTCGAGGCGTCTGGCGCGTTCGCGCACTATCGCCATTGCCGCGGGATAAATGGCACCCGTCCCAATGCCCACTAGCGCTCGCAGCACGATGAGCTGACCCATGTTGGCGGCGAAGATTCCTCCGGCGCCGGTCAATAGCACCATCACCGATCCGGCCAGCAACACTCGCCGCGGACCGTAACGATCAGCCAGACGTCCCGCGATCGGCTGCCCTATCGAGCTGAACACATACATCACCGACACCAACCAGATGGTGTCGTTCGCGCCGACCTTGAGGTCGCGGCCGATCGTGGCCAGCGCGGTCGCGATCATGGTCGAGTTGATCGGATTGAGCGATACGCCGATGCACAGCGGCAGCAAGAATCGCCAACCGAAGCCAGGATCCGCCAGGCTGCGTCTTCGCCTAGTCACGTCGGTACTCAGAAACGGCCTCTCAGAAATGGGGTCGCGCACCAGTTCTGCATTTAATTAGCCGCGCGAAAGATCTCGACTAAAGGTACTCCTGCAGCGTCTCGGCCAGTCGGCGCATCGCCTTGCCTCGGTGGCTCAGGCGGTCTTTCGCGTCCGGCGAGAGTTCCGCTGCGGTAAGGACTTCGGCGCCATCCTGATCGGGTACGAAGATCGGGTCGTATCCAAAACCACCGGCGCCGCGCGGTTCACGGATTATCCTGCCCGGCATCTGGTCGCGGATGACGACCTCGCGTCCATCCGCGCCGACATACGCCGCCGCGCATACGAAAGCACCCGTGCGACGCTCGTCAGGTACGTCGTGCAGCTGTGCGAGCAGCAGTCGGAGGTTTCCCTCGTCGTCGCCGTGCCGACCTGACCATCGCGCCGAGAAGATTCCCGGCATCCCGCTCATCGCGTCGACGCACAGACCCGAGTCGTCCGCGATTGCCGGGAAGCCAGTGTGCGCCACCGCCTCGCGCGCCTTCAGCAGTGCGTTGTCTTCGAACGTCGCCCCGTCTTCGGGTGCCTCGTCGTACGTTGGCACGTCATCGAGCCCGATGATCTCGACGCCGGTGGCCTGGGCCATGATCCGGCGCATCTCGACGAGCTTTTTCTTATTGCGCGTGGCGAGCAGGATTGTAGACATAATCGGCTAGTTGCCCTCGAGTGCTGCCCGCTGGATGACGGTGAGGTCGGCGCATCCCTTCACCGCGACGTCGAGCAGGGCATCGAGCTCGGAACGACTGTACGGCGCGCCTTCGGCGGTCCCCTGCACCTCGATGAAGTCGCCTTCGCCGGTGACGACGACGTTCATGTCGGTCTCGGCGCGCGAGTCCTCCTCGTAGCAGAGGTCCAGCCGCGGTTCACCGTCGATGATCCCGACCGAGATTGCAGCGACAGATCGCGGCAGCGGGTTGTCGGACGCGAGCGCGTTGCGATCCTTCAGCCACGCGACGGCGTCAGCGAGCGCGACGTAGGCCCCGGTGATCGCGGCGGTGCGGGTGCCCCCGTCCGCCTGGAGTACATCGCAGTCAAGCGCGATCGTGTTTTCACCGAGCGCCTTCAGGTCGATACAGGCGCGCAGGCTGCGCCCGATCAGCCGCGAGATCTCGTGCGTCCGGCCACCGATCTTGCCCTTCACGGACTCGCGTGCGCTACGGGTGTGGGTTGCGCGGGGCAGCATCGCGTACTCGGCCGTGACCCAACCTAGGCCCGATCCCCGACGCCAGCCCGGGACGCCCTCGGTCACGCTCGCGGCGACGAGGACTCGGGTCTTTCCGAACTCGACCAAGACCGATCCCTCGGCGTGGTCGAGCCAGCCACGGGTGATGGTCACCTTGCGCAGTTCGTCGTTGCTGCGTCCGCCCGGTCGTCCTGTGGTGGGTGCGTCGCTCATATCTGCCAATCGTCGTCGGTGTCGGTATCGTCGGTCGTATCGGTTTTGTCAGGACGTGTCGGTGCTTCTACTGCCCTGTCTGACTTTTTCGCGCCTGTTTGCTCGACGCGACGTCCCCGGTACCGCTCCCAGTCGCGCCGGATTGCATATCGCAACGGTGGTACGACGACCCCGTCGTCGTCGGCCAGCCGGCGACGGGTGAGGTGTCGCGCTCGCAGCATGGCGGTGATCCCGAAGGCCCACATCACATACTGCACCGAGAACGCGTACTTGAACGCACTCAGAGTGTATCCGCCGCCGGTATCGGTCGTGGCGACGTCGAGTACGACGCCCATCAACGCCATCGTGACCAACGAAGCGACAAATCCACCGACATTGACGATCCCCGTCGCCGTACCCAACCTAATCGGCGGGTTGAAGGTACGCGCGAAGTCAAACCCGATCATCGAGCCCGGTCCACCGATTGACACCCCGAACATCAACACGATCAGGACCCAGATCGGCGCACGCCCCGGCCAAAAGATCACCAAGGACCACGCGACTATCCCGGTTGTGATGATCCCAAACACGAGCGTCGATCGTCGCAATGGATGCCGACCGACCAGATGCCCAAGAACCGGCGAGACAAACACACCGATGATCGAAGTGAGCGTCATCAACGACCCGGCGACGCCGATGCTCAGACCCATCCCGGCGGTGAGGAATGGGAAACCCCACAGCAGCGCAAAGACCGTGTTCGTGAACTGAGAGGTGAAGTGGACCCACATCCCGAGGCGGGTTCCCGGATGCCGCCACGCGATCACCAAGTGTTTTCGCGTATCGGCGATGCTCATTGCGGCCGGATGGTCGGGTGATTTCGGGGGCTCACGCAGCGCCGCGATCGTCACCACCACGACGATTACGCCGAGCGCCGCCGCGCTTAAGAAGCTCACTGTCCACGGTTGCACCGCTACCAGCGCGGCGAACGGGATCGCGCTCATAACCTGCCCGACCTGCCCGAGGAGACCGGTGAACTGTGTCATCAACGGCACCCGCCGCGCCGGGAACCAGTCCGCGACCAGCCGTAGTACGCAGGTAAATGTGAACGCATCACCGGCCCCGATGAGCACTCTGGCAAGTAGCGCCGGCGTCACAGAGGTCACGATCGCCAGGAGTGCCTGGCCGAGCGTCATCATGACGGCACCGAAGATGATTAACCGGCGCGGGCCGATCCGGTCGATCAGGATTCCGACCGGCACCTGCAACGCGGCGTAGACAATCAGCTGTACGACGGTAAAGCTAGCGATATCGCTAGCAGAGGCGTGGAACCGTTCCACCGCAGGCAGCGCGGCGACTCCGAAGGAACTTCGATTGAACACCGCCACGATGTAGGCGAAGATTCCGACGGCGAAGCAGACCCAGGCCGCCCGTGGAACCCTGTCGTTGACCGGCTTGGCGAGCGCGCTCACCGAGGCGAGTACGGCGCCACCGGTACAGCGACCTGGTCGATCAGCGGGCCGAGGAACCGTCGGCCGAGGTCGGTAAATGGTTCGGGGTCGCCGGTCGCCATGAACTGGTGCCGCGGCGACACGCCATCCGTGCGCAGCAGGTCGCGCTGGGTCAGCATCCGGTAGACGTCCTTGGCCGTCTCCTCGGCGCTGTTGACCAGCGTGACGTCGTCACCCATGACGATGCCGAGGGCACCAACGAGCATCGGATAATGGGTGCAGCCCAAGACAAGCGTGTCGACACCGACATCCAACATCGGACGCAGATAGCCTTCCGCGAGCCCGAGGATCTGACGGCCGCTGGTCACCCCGCGCTCCACGAAGTCAACGAACCGCGGGCACGCCACGGACGACAGCTCGACATGCGGCGCGGCCGCGAAGGCGTCGGCGTACGCGCCGCTGGAAACGGTGGCGGCGGTCCCGATGACGCCGATCTTGTGGTTGCGGGTCGCGGCCACCGCTCGACGTACGGCGGGCTGGATCACTTCGATCACCGGGACGTCGTACCGTTCCCGCGCGTCGCGTAGACAGGCCGCGCTGGCGGTATTGCAGGCGACGACGAGCGCTTTGACGCCCTGGTCAACGAGCTGGTCGAGGCATTCCAGCGCAAATCGGCGTACTTCGGCGATCGGGCGCGGTCCGTAGGGGACGTGTGCCGTGTCGCCAAGATAGAGGATCTCTTCGGCCGGCAGCTGGTCGATGATGGCGCGGGCCACGGTCAGTCCGCCGACCCCGGAGTCGAAGACGCCGATGGGCAGGCTGCTAGCTACGTCTGAGTCGGGCTGCAGGGTCACGGATTACAGGGTAAGACCTCGGATCAGAAAGAGGGCAGCTGCGCGCTGTCACTTCCCTCACGCCGCGCCGAGCCTTTCGCGGGCTTCGGGCGCTTAGCCTTCGGTTTCAGCGCCGTAGGCCCACTACGACGCAACAGCCACGCGAGCAGGATGCCGCCGACTGCGCCACCGAGGTGCGCCTGCCAGGACACGCCCTCCGCGCGCGGGAAGATGCCCCACAGCACGCCGCCATAGAGCAGCAGCACGATGACGCTGACCGCGATCTGGCCGACGTTTCGGGTGAAGATGCCTCGGAACAAAAGGTAGGCGAGCCAGCCGGTGATCAGTCCGCTCGCGCCGACGACGTACACGACCGTATTGGCCTTGGGGAAGGTTAATGCCCAGGCGAACAGCCCCGAGGTAATGATGACGGAGATCGACACGACGACAAACCGCTTGAGGCCACCGATCAGCGTCAGCCAGCCCAGCAGCAGAAACGGCAGCGCATTGGCCGACAGGTGCGCATAGCCGTTATGCAGGAACGGCGCCGCGAAAATGCCCGGCAACCCGTCTAGCCGGTGCGCTTCGATGCCGTAGTGATCGAGCTGCAGGTTGCTGGACTGGTCCACGACCTCCACGATGTACATCAACGCGAGGATCGCGAGCATGAAGATCGCCGCGCCGACGGGCCGTTCGATCGCCGGCCGCTTCTTCTCAGGCTTCGCGCCGGTCGGCGAAAGGCCCGACAAACTGGACGGTGGGCCCGGGTTAAACGTCGTCATGGCCTCCATGATGCACGCGACACGCGCGATTGGGTGCCCTAAGATCGACAAATCATGCCGATCACCATCATCGTCGTCGTTGCCCTCGTGTGCTTGCCCGCGCTCTACTACGGTGGTCGCGCGACGCGCACCTGGGCCGAATACCGCGACCCGGACTCGTTTCGTGATCTGGTCAACCATGGAACGACCGCGTTATTGAAGTTCAGCCTGTTGCTTTTCATGGTGACCACGGGCGCCGTCGCGGTCGTCGGCTCGATCTTGACCCAACGCGACCGTACGGCGCTCCCCTTGGGCGTCATCGTGTGCGCGGTCGTCGCACTCATCGTAGGAATCGGCATGCTGTGGAAGTTCGGTCCACAGACGAGGCCACGCAAGAACGACGCATAATCCGACGACCCTGTAGGTAGCACCACCGCCAATTGGGCGCTCAGCACCACTGATTACTCGCCGTCAGAACGGCACGATTGTGGTGCACGTAAACGGCGTACCAACACTGGAGTCGGCATGAGCACTTCCCCGCTGCAGAGGCGAGCCCTCGAACCATTTCGCGGAGCACACCTGCACCGCCTGGTCGGCAAGACGTTCATCGCGGCGCCGATCGGTTTGCTGCTCGCGTGGGTCGTGCAGAAGGGCATCTGGAAACCAAACTTTGGCCTGCCCTGGGTCGTGGACTGGACTGCCTGGACCGTATCGCATCTGTTGTACGCCGGCGCGATCGTGCTATTTGCCGTCGTCGCGCTCGAGCTCTATCGGATGGTCGCGCGGCATTCAACGTTCGCCCGAAACTTCGCATTGGTCGCGCTGGGCATCACCGTGGCGAGCTTGGTCGCGTTCTTATGCCAGGTGCTGCTGGACCTGACCGTCTCGTTCGGCGCCGAAAATCGGAGCAGTATGCCCACCGGGTTCGCGGACCTACGCGATCGCTATCCCGTCATCATCGATCTCGTTCAAGGGCCGCTGGCGATGGTGTGGCTGGTCGGGATACTCGCGCTGGCGATCCTGGCGACCATCACGCACGCCGTCCGGTGGCACGAGACCGCGCTGCTCACGATCGGTGCTCTGTTGTTACTGCCGCAGTCGTCGCTGCTTGGGACTGTCGGTGGCCTGTGCGTCGTGCTCGCGCTCGCGCCGATTGGTCGGCGGATGATTGCCGCGGCGCGTTAGCCGACCGCGCCGAGGACGGTGACCAGTTCCTCTTGCACGCTGCCGGTCCAGAAGTAGATTGCCAGCGCTTGATCATGCTCGTTACGGATGCTGCGCGGGTACGGCGTGTCTTCGGTGACGTCCAGCCGAGCGCCCAGGCTAAGCCGTACATCGTTGATCGCCCGCAACAATGACTGTGCTTCGCCGGAGTTAAGCGACGCGCCGGACTCACCAGCAGTTAGTACGGCGAGTGCTTGGTCTGCATCGGCAATCTTCGAGCGGCGCAAATCGCCTTCGGTAAGTCGGCGAAACTCGATAGCACTGCCGCCCGCTCGCTCGGCGTTGTCGCGGCGCCCCGAGGGCAGTAACCGTGCAAGGACCTCATCGGTCGGTGGTGGCAGCGGCGTCAAAGAGTGCTCCAACGCGCTGAGCATTGCCGTCTCGTCCGCACCGTCGTCGGCAGCAAACGCACTTGAGTCGCCGACCTCGCTGCCGCGCTCGATCAGCAGTGCACGCACCTGGCCGATCAGCCCGCTGAGCAATTCACTCTCATGCGGATCGACGTGTACGCCGATCCGTTCACCGTCGATGCTGAAATGGTCGAGTTGCAAGTGGGCGCTCATGCCGGCTGGAAGGTCGCCCATAGTCCGGCGGCGTGCAGTCGGGTGGTGTCGTGTTCCATCGATTCCTTTGCGCCGGTTGAGACGACGGCCTTGCCTTTCTCGTGCACATCGAGCATGAGCTTCGTCGCGGTCGGCTCGTCGTAGCCAAACAGGTTCTTGAATACGTATGTCACATAACTCATTAAGTTGACCGGATCGTTCCAGACGATCGTCACCCACTGCCCCTCGTGCTCGACCGATTCGTCGCTCGCGATCTCCTCGCGTTGTTCGGGTACGGCCGTCGCCGACTCGCTGACCTTAAGCATGGGGCCATTGTTCCACGGTTCCCCGACAACGGCGGCGCGCATCCGGCGGTCATGCCGGTGTGGTCCGTCCACCCCGCCCGGGCTCCGCTTAGGATTGCGTCCATGACCGATGGCATCGCTCTATCACCCCGTCCGGCCTCCTCGGCGCTGCTGACCGACCACTATGAGCTCACGATGGTTGCGGCCGCGCTGGCCGACGGCAACGCCGCACGTAACTGCGTCTTTGAGGCGTTCGCGCGCCGGTTACCGGAGGGCCGACGATACGGCGTGGTCGCCGGCACCGGACGGCTGATCGACGAGATCACCCGCTTCCGGTTCCGCGACGAGGAGATCGACTTTCTCCGCGAGCACAAGGTCGTCGATGATGCCGCACTGCAGTGGCTAGCCGAGTTTGCGTTCAGCGGTGACATCGACGGCTATCGAGAAGGCGAGATCTACTTTCCCGAATCGCCGATCCTCACTGTGCGCGGCACCTTCGCCGAGGGCGTCATCCTGGAGACGCTGATTCTCTCGATCCTGAACCACGACTCGGCAATCGCCTCGGCCGGCGCGCGAATGATCGGCGCTGCGGGCGGGCGGCCGTGCATCGAGATGGGCTCGCGGCGCACCGCGGAGTGGGCCGCCATCGCCTCCGCGCGAGCGGCGTACCTCGTAGGTTTCGGCTCCACTTCCAACCTCGAGGCCGGGCGCACCTTCGGCGTACCGACGGCCGGCACGGCCGCGCACTCGTTCACGCTGCTACACGACAATGAACTGAGCGCCTTCAGGTCCCAGGTTGACCTCATGGGGGCCGGTACGACGCTGCTGGTCGACACGTACGACGTGATGCAAGGCATCCGCAACGCGGTCAAGGTCGCCGGCCCCGGACTCGGCGCGATCCGGCTCGATTCGGGCGACCTCGGCGTACTGGCCCGCGAGGCACGCGAACTGCTCGACTCGCTCGGCGCGACCAAGACCCGCATCATCGTGACCAGCGACCTCGACGAATACGCGATCGCGTCGTTGGCGGCGGCACCGGTCGACGGGTACGGCGTCGGCACCTCGCTCGTCACCGGGTCTGGGGCGCCAACCTGCGGAATGGTCTTCAAGCTCGTCGAACGAGACGGTGTGCCCGTTGCGAAAAAGGCTGCCGGCAAAGGAAATGATGGCGGCGCCAAGGCCGCAGTACGCCGGCACGACGCTCAGGGCAGGATTGTCGAAGAAGTCGCCGCCGTGGGTGGCCGGCCAGACGTCGGCGAGGGTGATCTGCAATTGCAGGTCCCACTGATCCGATCCGGTCGACCGCATGAGGTTGCGACACTCACCGAAGCGCGCGAATATCATGCGAAGCAGATGACGACGCTGCCGCGGGAGGCGCGCAAGCTCACCCGTGGCGGCCCGGCCATCGACGTAGACGTCTACCAGGCATAGGACCCGACATGCGTGACGATCAACTACCCGACCTTGACGACGACCTCGAGGACGACATCGCCCTTGCCGACGAAGACGAGGACGAGAACGAGGACGAAGACACAGAAGGCCATAAAAGCGCGATCATTGTCGTCGACGTACAGCGTGACTTCTGCGAGGGTGGTTCCCTGGCGGTCCAGGGCGGCGCCGACGTCGTAGCCGAGATCGCCGAGTTACTGCGCGAGTCCGCCGACGACTACGACTTCATCGTGGCCACCCGCGACCATCACATCGATCCCGGTGACCATTTCTCGGACACCCCGGACTTCGTCAACTCATGGCCGCGACATTGCGTGATGGGCACCGAAGGCGCGCAGTTCCACCCAAACTTCGACCCGACCGTCGTCGAGGCGATCTTCGACAAAGGCGCCTACGAGGCGGCGTACTCCGGCTTCGAAGGACTCGCCGACACGCAGAACCTCGAGGACTGGCTCGCCGAACGAGGCGTGACTAAGGTCGACATCGTCGGGCTCGCGACCGACCATTGCGTGCGGGCGACTGCTCTCGACGCGGTCCGGGCCGGGCTCACCACCACCGTGCTCCTCGACCTGACGGCTGGCGTTGCTAGGACAACGACCGACAAGGCGTTACGCCAGTTGCGCGATGCCGGCGTCTCACTCGTCGGCAGTCCCATCGTGACCGGTTAGTCCGTCCTCACCGGCGCCGACGACCTCGTCCTGCGTGACGCCCAGGAAATACAAGATCGCGTCCAGATAAGGATAGTTAAGCGAGGTGTGCGACTTCTCCCGCACGACCTGCTTGGCGTTGAAGGCAATCCCTAGCCCGGCCTTCGCGAGCATGTCAAGGTCGTTGGCGCCGTCGCCGACCGCGATGGTCTGCTCCATTGGAACGCCGCACTCGTCGGCGAAGCGTCGCAATGCAGCAAGCTTCCCGGCACGATCGACAACCGTGCCGACCACTTTGCCGGTTAACTTTCCATCGACGATCTCGAGGGTGTTGGCCGTCCCGAAGTCCAGTCCGAGGTCCGCAACAAGGATGTCGGTGATTTGCGTGAAGCCGCCTGACACGATGCCGATCTTGAGCCCCATCCGTTTGAGCGTGCGAATCAACGTTGCCGCTCCTGGCGTGAGCTTGAGATCACGGCGTACGTCGTCCACGACACTCGCGGGCAGTCCTTCCAGCATCGCTACCCGAGCGTGCAGGCTCTCGGTGAAGTCGAGCTCACCGCGCATCGCCCGCTGGGTGATTGCCGCGACTTGGTCCATCCGTCCCGCCCGGGCCGCGAGTGAGTCGATCACTTCACCCTGCACCAGGGTCGAGTCGACATCCATCACGATGAGTCGCTTTGTACGCCGGTCGAGGCCGCCCTTCTCCACGGCGATGTCCACCCCGGACCGTGCGGAGGTCGCGCTCAGCGCCGGGCGGAGGGTCGCCGACCGGGCGCCAGACACCACCAGTTCCACGGCGGTCACGGGGTAGTCCGACAACCGCCGGATCGAGTCGATGTTTGCGCCGAGATCGGCGATGCTGCTGGAAATCGCGGCCATCGCCGACGGCAACAACGGCTTGCCGAGTACGACCACGTGGTGCCGCGCGCTGCGCCGCTTCCAGTAGTCCGGGTCCGGATCGGTGCTCAACGTGATCGTGGTGTCCGTGTCCACGGCAACCGTGTCCAGCGCCGCCTGAATTGGGCCTGGAGCGCACCTCGTCGACAACTCAAGACCGAGCACGAGCTCGCCGCGGATGATCACCTGCTCGATGTCGATGACATCTAACGAGGGGTGGCGCTCGTCCTCGACCGAGAGTTCGGACAGCGCGCTGAACAGCCGCGACATGACACCGGGTCGGTCTGTCCCGGTGACCGTGATGAGCAGATGGGTCGGGCTATCAGACATCTAGTCCCGACCGTACGACACGGCGATCAGATCGGGCGATTCTTCGGGTCGCGATCGCCCACTTCTCCGCTAGCCTCAGCTGCGGCTCCGACTGGCTGTGGGCGGTGCTTCCTGCCCACGTGTGCCTCCAGCGCCATTCGCTCGGCCATGTGCGGGTAGTGCAGCTCGAACGCGGGGCGTTCGGACCGGATCCGCGGCAGGCTCAGGAAGTTGTGCCGTGGCGGTGGACTGGTAGTCGCCCACTCCAGCGAGTTGCCGAAGCCCCACGGGTC